>JAKECL010000094.1 GCA_030460725.1 Propionibacterium sp. | reverse complement strand
GCCGAGAGGATCAGACCGGTGCCGCGCTTGGCCTTCTCACCGATGGCCTGCTGCTCCTTGGGTGAGAGCTTCTTCAACTCGGTGATCAGGGCCCGTTCCTCATCCAGCATCGGCAGTAGGACCACCGTGGCGGAGTTCGACAGCATGACGCGGGCGTCCGGGTTGGCCAGCAGCTGGCCCAGGTTCTGGGTGACCCCGGTCATCAGGGCCCCGTACTTGCGGGCCCGCTGATAGAACGAGCGGACCTGTTCGGTGGCCGTCTGGGTCTCGAACAGCAGATGGAACTCGTCGATGTAGACGTGGGTGGCACGCTTCTGGTCCCGGTTGCGCACGATCCGGTTCCAGATCGAGTCGAGGACCACCAGCAGCCCGAAGGTGCGCAGCCCCGACTCCAGCTTGTACAGGTCGTAGATGAGGAACCTGTTGGTCGTGTCGACGTTGGTCTCGTTGGCGAACCCCGAGTACGACCCAGTGGTGAACAGCTCCAGTTTGCTGGCGACCTCCCAGGCCACGTCCCCCTCGTGGGTCGACTCGGCTCGCAGCCGGTCGTAGAGGACGCGCAGGGTCGGGGTGGGCACCTCGCCGACCAGACCGGAGAAGTCGGGGCGGTAGCACTGCTGGACGCACCGGTCGATGACGGCCTTCTCCTGGACGCTCAGACCGTCGATCCCCCCGATCAGGGTGTCGAGCATCGCCAGGACGTCGACGGCCTTGGCCTGGATCGGGTTCTGGCCGGAGTTCTCGTCGATCTCCAGGTCCATCGGGTTGATGCACTGGGACGAGGAGGCCGACACGTCGACGAGCGAGGCGCCGAACGCACGGCCCAGGGGCGAGTACTCCCGCTCGGGGTCGATGACGATGACATCGTCGTCGGTGGTCAGCAGCAGCTGCGCCAGTTCGTTCTTGGTCGCGAATCCCTTCCCGCCGCCGGAGGTTCCCACGATGAAGGCGTTGCCGTTCATCGAGGACGACCGGTCGATGGCCACCAGATTCCTGGTGGTCTGGTTCACCCCGTAGATCACCCCGCCGGCCACGTCGACGTCCTGACTGGTGAAGGGCATGAACATGGTCGCCGCCTCGCTGGTGAGGTCGGTGGTCACCGGCGCGAACCGGCCGCCCAGCGGCAGGGTCTCGTTGAATCCCTGGACTTGCATGAAGCTCAGGGGGGCCAGCGGGCAGGACTTCTGCTTGGCGACCTGCTTGACCTGGGCCACTGACTCGGCCAGCGACTCCCGGGAGTCCCCGTAGACGGTGACCACCATGCAGGTCGGCACCAGGGACTCGTTGGATTGCTCCATCTTGTCGAGCAGGGTGTCGGTCTCATCGGCCTGGACGGTCAGGTCATGGGGCAGGAACCGCTCCGAGAGGTTCTGCTTCTCGTTCTTGCGCAACTCTCCGATCAGCTGCATCTGGAGCCCCTGGCGGGCCCTCTTGATGGTCTCCATGCTCTCGGCACGGTCCATCGGCTGCATCTGCACGCTGATGGCCATCACGGCATTGACCTCCGCCAGCGCGGCCAGCAGATCGTCGTAGAAGTCGGGGGCCAGGTCGCGCAGCACCAGCGAGGTCGTGTGGGTCTCGCTGGTGCCGTAGAGGATCAGCTCGTCGCGGCGGGCTCGGGAATCCACTGCCATCGGGGCGATGAGGTTCTTCGACTCGACCAGCACCCCGGTGCCGTCGGGGCCGGGGCGATCGGCCACGACCTGCTCGCCGGGGCGGGTCAGGGAGGCCAACAGCTTCACCCGCTCACCCCAGCCCAGCCGGTGGGAGGTGCAGCCGACCTGGCGCAGGTCGTTCTCGACCTGGGCACCCAGCCGGTTGAACACCGTCACCGCGTGATCTGCCGTCGTGGCCCGGGTGGTGATCGTCACGTACTTGTCGGTGATGATCGCTTGGCGCAGGTTGCGCATCCGCCGGCCCAGCAGCGTGTTGTAGTCGGTGCGGGCCCAGTCGAGACCGTCGCCACGCAGGACCATCTGGTGGGCCGCAGCGACCTCCTCGTCGGTCTGGCGCCGGTTGATGATCGACAGCTGGATCGACTCGGTGGCCTGGAATCCCTGGATGAAGTTCTGCCAGGAGGCCGCCACCTGTCCGGCGGTTTCGTCGTCGGTGTTCTGATACATCACATCGGAGATCGCCCAGCACGCACTGAACAGATCGTGACCCAGGTAGCAGATCCCGTTGTCAAGCAGCGCCTGATACCTCAACAGGCTCTGCGTCCCCTTGGTCTGACGGCCCCGGTCCTTCGTGCCGCCTGGTGCGGACGAGGGGGCGCGACCACGATTTTCCCCGCGCCTCGCTGAGACGCCGGCCCGAGGATGTCTGGTGTTCGAGAACAGGCTCATGTCCTTCTCCAATCTTGATCAGAAGCCGATTCGGACGCTGGTAGTGACGGATCGCGGCCACGATCACGGTCTCGGGTTTCATCCCCATGGGCCTGGCCCATCCCAGGACCGCGGCGCCGATGACCACGGCGATGACGACGAACTGGCCCCAGTCCGACAAGGGCCAACCCGCCAGCCCGGCTGGGACGCTTCGCACCCCGGGCCACCATGTGGCGACCCAGCCGATGTTCGCCGGGTCGACCGCGACCCCCAGCAACGACCAGCTGCACAGCACCACCGCCAGGGGCGCGACCAGACACAGCTGGCGGCCGGTCATTCCCAGCAGCACCTTGGGCCGGAAGTCGGCGATGTTCTTGTAGACCTTCGCGTGAAATTTCGACATATCAGGACCCCAGAATCTCTTTCGAGACCTCATTGACCAGCCGGACCAGCCCGAAGCACACGAGCCCGACGAGGATGAGACCGCCGACCAGCTGGAGCAGGAAACTGAAGTTCCTGCTGCCCTGGACCGCCGAGAGGATGAACGACGACAGGATCGCGAACAGGGGGATCACCAGTGTCATGAAGAACAGCTGGAGAGCCACCGCCGCGTAGTTCTTCAAGAAGCCGACAGCGATGTTGCTGGTCTCCCGGTGCGCCATGAAGCTCATCGGCAGTGGTGCGGCCACGCTGAACAGCTGCAACTTGATGAACCGGGTGATCAGCAGCGCGATCATCGCGAAAATCGGGATCTTGGCGATGAGCCAGCCCAGCATGATCAACACCGCCGCCAGACCCTTCACCAGGAAGTTCTGCGAGTCGACGGTGCTCAGGAACTGGTCGACGTTGAGCGAGGCCCCACGGGTGACCGATGACATCGACTCCGAGGCCTTCAACGACCACGACGTGGCCGTCGCGGTGATCGCCAGCAGGATGGTGCCCAGCTGATCGAAGACCACCTTGCAGATCGCGAACTTCAAGAACGTCATCGCGACCATCTGGAACCCCAGTTCGGAGTCCCCCTCCACCCGCCGTGAGATGGCCCCCAGCTCAATGACGAACAGGATCGCCAGGATGATCGTCGCGGTGGGACGCACGATCCCCGACTGCATGGCGTGAAGCGCTGCCTGCCACCCTGCGGTGGCGTGGTTGATGGCCTTCTGGTCAATGAACGAGTCCAGGCGCAGCAGCATCGGCACCGCACCGGAGTTCGGGCCGGCCGCCACGTCATCCAGCAGAGTCTTCAGGAAGTCACGCATGCCAGACCCTCAGATCACGGTGGTCAGGTACAACCCGGCGGCCGAGACCGCAGCCCCGCCGGCCATCTGGAAGATGCCCTGCCGGATGCCCTGGCCGTCGTGGTCCCCCAACGCACCGGCCATCTTGATCGCCCCGAAGACGACCATCACAGCCCCGCCGATCACGACGAACTTGCTCATGATGCCCAGCAACTTGCTGAGCATCTGCTCTCCACTCTCCATCGGCACCATCAGCGCCACCAGCATGTTCATGACCCTGCCCTCTCTTCCCGGGCCGCCGACGCGACACTCAGTGCGACGGCTATCCCCGATAAAAATACTCTAGTACGGGAACAGTACCGTAGTACATAATCGTTGGTAGGGTGATCTTCATAACCGGAGGTCGTGATCATGGAGATCTGGAAGTGACGATGACGAAACCCATAGCTCTCGAGTGCATCCATGACGGGTCGTCGTGGACCGTGCACAGCACTGACCCGGACCTGTCGGTCACCACGTCTGCTCGACAGCGCTCCACCGCTGTGCGTCATGCCCAGCGAGAGGTTGCCGTCCGGCTGGGAACAGCTCCCGTGGAGCTGAGCTTCGCCACCACGATTCGGGCCCCCACTGGGGTTCAGCAGGCTCTCGTTCAGGCGGAGAACCAGCAGACCGAGGGGCGTCAGGCCATGGCGCAGATTCTGCGAGGCCTGCTCGACCAGGGATGGGCGCTCACCGATGTGGCCGAGCTCACGAGCCGGTCAAACGCATGGATCAGGAAATTTCTAGCAACGGAGGAGCGACATGATCGCCGCAGCTATTGATGTGACAGCGGGTGGAGCCCGTGTGGTCTGGAGTCACAATGACGAACCTGTGAGTCTCGACGCCTCGGAGTGGGCCACAGGCCTGCGCGAATGGCTTCGCGAACGTGCCCTCCACAGTGGGGGCGGCCGCGTCGACGTTCTCCTTCGCAATATCGGCACCGACGGCCACCACAGCGATGGCGTGGTGACGAGGCTGTCGGTCAACCAGTACGGGTCGGCGACGGCCACGCCCGCCGATGACGATGACTGGAACAGGACTGTCAGCCCGCCGGCCGAGGTGCCAGCGAATCCGAATCACTCGCAGCCCGAGGCGGCGGTGCGCCGTGCTGCCGACCCGACCCCTGACCCTGAGGACCATGACCAGCGTCGGGCCTGGGGAGACGAGGTCGCCGTGGAATCATCAGCGACCCCGCACCTGGAGGTCCAGCCCACTGCTGCTGCCTCTCGGCAGGCACAGGGCCAGCGCCATTCTGCACCCCAGACCTCTGGCGAGGTAGCTGTACAGGATCAGCAGATCAGCGGGCCCGAAGACCGTGAGAAGGCATCGGAGGGCGAGGATCAGACCCAGAATCCGGGCGCAGGCAACCGCAGTTTCCTGACCCCCAACAGGTTCGAGGAGCCCGCCCAACAGGGATGGCGCGGCGTGCTGAACCACCTGGGTCTCAGACTCTCGGCCTCAGCCCGGGAGAAGGCACAAAGAGATGACATCCAGGCTGTCTCCCAGCACTGGCCCGGACCCCGGATCATCGTCGTGGTCAACCAGAAGGGCGGGAGCACGAAAACTCCCAGCACGATCCTGCTGAGTGCGGTGTTCGCTCTCTACGGTGGTGCCGGGGTGTGCGCCTGGGACACCAACCAGCTCCAAGGCACACTGGGCTGGAGAACCGAACAGGGGCCACACCAGGCCACCGCCAAGCATCTTCTGGCAGAGGCCCACCGGCTTCTTGGGGTCGAGGCACAGAGCGCGGACCTGGCCCACTTCGTGCATCATCAGACCGCCGACAGGTACGACGTCCTGAGGTCACAGCCCCTCATGCTCGACGCCGGCCAGCGTTTCAGCCCTGACCAGGTGGATCTCGTGCGGCAGGTGCTGTCGAAGTACTTCCGGATGATCATTGTCGACACCTCGAATGACCCCAGCGATCCAGCCTGGCTAGAAATCGTCTCCCGAGCCGACCAGCTCGTCGTCGCCACCACCACCGTCGAGGACCGCGCCGAGGCCGGCCGGCTCCTCCTCGAAGACCTCAGGACCCGCGGCGAGCACTACACCGAGCTGGCCAGCAATGCAGTAGCCGTCGTCTCATGCGCCGACCAACACGCCAGCAAGTCCCAGATCAACACGATCGCCACCGGATACGACAACCTGCTTCGTGACGTGGTCACAGTTCCCTACGACCCGGCGATGGTGAGCGGCTGGCTGCGATGGAGTACCTTGCAGAGCACCACGCAGCGCGCGTGGCTGCGTGTGGCCGCCGCAGTCGCACGCGGCCTGTAGACAGGCCTCCACCGGCTTGGTCAGCCTCGCGACTCCTCCTGCTCCACACGGCGCTGCATACGGACGTACCGGCGGTACTCAGATTCGTCGTACACCGAGTTCGCGCGAACCGTCACCCACTTACCGACTCCTGCGGCGATGAGAGAGAGCAGCGCCACTGCCAACAACACCCGACCCTCCCCCGATGCCACGAACTCCGACCACGTCCTGGCCGGCGACAGGATCGCCAGAACCACGCTGGCAACCAGCCCGGCAACTCCGCTCAGTCGCAGGACAACGCTCGCCAAGTCCAGCAGACCCACACGGGGATCATGCCCCATGGTGACGAGGGCGGAGACGGCATCGCGCAGAGCGTTCCACAGGAATGCCACGGGCCACAGAATCACACTGAACAGAAAGCCAAACATCGCTACCCCCCGGCTACCAGAGTACAGACAAGCACTGTCAAAATCCGGAAGAGCTTGCACTCAGGCGCTGGCCGTCACGACTCAGAAGTCAGGCCATCGTGTAGAGCAGGTAGGAGGCTCCACCCAGACCGCCCAGCACTGTGCCGAGCACGACCTGAGGCCAGGAGTGGCGCCCCTCATTCACCCGAGCCCAGCCGGCGACCGGGATGGCGGCCGCGCAGCAGATCCCGGCGGGCCACCACAGCAGGGACAGGACCACCGCAGCCCCGGCCAGGGACGCCAAGTGAAAACTGGCCTTGGTCACCAGGTTCGCCACACCCACCAGGCCCAGACCGGTGAACATCGCAGCCGCCACCGCTACCAGGGCCCAGGGAGCCCGGATGATCACCAGACCTGCCACGCCCACCATCACCCAGGCCAGGATGAGGCTGTAAAGCCAGTGACGTTCCCCGCGACGGACGACCTGGGCGTCACTGACCGCGCCGGAGCGCAGCATCATCGCCAAGGTGAGGTAGGGCCCCGCCACCAGAAAGATCAGCCCGACCGCCAGAGATGACAGCCGCATCCGCGGATCTGCAGACGTCGTGAGGCAGGCGACCACCCACACCAGGCAGACGATGTACGGCGGGCTGAGGATGCGGCCGACGACAGCAGCGGGCCGATGAGTTCCCCTGGAGGCCAGCCGTGCCGCATCCTCGTCATCAGGTGTGGGGGACGCCGCCCGTGCATCATCAATCTCCATGAG
>JAKECL010000093.1 GCA_030460725.1 Propionibacterium sp. | reverse complement strand
ACCCCCGGAAGGCGGCACTCCCATGAGGCTCTTCCCCTGCCCACGGTGTCGACACGTCCTCTACTTCGACAATGACATCTGCGTGAACTGCGGTGCCGAGCTCGTCTTCGTCCGCTCCCGGCACGCCATGGCCGCCCTCGTGGAGGGGGTGTGGCGGGACGAGGACGGAACCACCTGGCGTCGGTGCCGCAACCACGACCTGGGCTGCACCTGGGCGTGCACCGGGACCCCGGACCTGTGCGACGCCTGCCTCCTGGTGCGCAGCGTCCCGGACCTGGGTGATGAGACCGTGCGCGGCTACCTGCGCGACACGGGCAGTGCCGTGCGTCGCCTGGTCTACCAGCTCGACGACCTGGGCCTGCCCATCGTCAGCCACCGCGACAAGCCCGACGGCGGGCTCGCCTTCGACCTGGACGCCTCCACCGATGACAAGAAGGTCATGATCGGCCACCTCAACGGCGTGATCACCATTGACATCACCGAAGCCCAGGACTCCCACCGGGAGGCGCTGCGGGCGCTCCTCGACGAGCAGTACCGCACGATGCTCGGCCACTTCCGGCACGAGATCGGGCACTACTACTGGCAGGCGCTGGTCTTCCCGGATGAGGACCTGCTGGCGGGCTTCCGCAGGATCTTCGGTGACGAGCGCCAGGACTACGGTGCGGCACTCGATGCGCACCACGGTGGCGCCGGCGGGGGCGCGTCCTGGCAGGAGTCCCACATCTCCCAGTACGCCACCACTCACCCCTGGGAGGACTTCGCCGAGACCTTCGCGCACTTCCTGCACATCACGGACACCCTGCAGAGCGCCGCCGCCCACGGCATCCAGATGCCCTCCCTCCCCGGGCAGTGGCCCCAGGAGGTGACCGCCGCCATGGTCTCCCTCCCCCGGATCGACCCGCTGGCGGATACGGACATGGGCGCCATCCTGCGCCGCTGGATGCCGCTCGCTGCCGCCCTGAACGAGGTCAACCGCTCCATGGGCAAACGCGATCTCTACCCCTTCACGATCCCTGATGGCGTCGTCACCAAACTCGGGTACGTCCTGGCCCTGGTGCGCGCGTGCACCTCCTCAGCGCAGGGAGGAGGGCCGACGAGGGCGGAGCCCACCTCCTCGGACTCCTGAGTCTCGCGCAGGGCCCGCCTCTGCGGGGGTGGGCACCATTCATGCTGGCTGCATCCCAGCCCGGGGAACCCGGGAGTCGCGGGGACGGCCGCCGCGGACGGCCGGGGACGGCCGGGTCGGGGCTGCGCGCGCGTTCCTCGGCCAGGAAGCCTTCCACCCCCGCCGCCACCAGCCCGCGCGCCACGTCGAGATCTGAGATCTGGGTGGCGGGGACGGCTTCACGCACGCTGTCCAGGTCGATGCGGGTGACGCCCGGTAGATCGGCGACACCACGGGGGACGTCGCCCGTGAGGGCCAGGTCCAGTATGGCCAGGCGCCCTCCTCCCACCGGGTCTTCGCGGACTACTCCTGACAGGAGGCGGACCGGGCTCGTCTCCCCTGTGAGTGGGCCCACACTCAGGGACCACCCGGATTTCCCCCCGGTCAGGCCGCCCACCCCTGTCCGCGAGCGCACGGGGAGGCCACACTGGGCATGTCCGTCCCCGACCTCAGGAGCCGCCCCGTGTTCATGCCAGTTGCCACCATCGTCGGGTCCGCCCTGGCCGTCCTGGGCCTGCTCCTGGTGTGGATCGGGTCGTTCAGCTTCCGCGCGGACCGCCTTGACCGCAACCGCATGCGCGTGTCCAGCCCCCTGGCGATCACCGGAATCATCAGTGGGGTTCTGGGGGTCGGCATCATCGTCGCTGCCTACATCGCCACCTACGGGGTCTGAACCGGGCGAGGATCCTCGGACTGGAGCCAGGTGAGGACCGCCCGCACCCGGCGGTTCTCCTCCCCCGGTGGCAGATCCAGTTTGAGCAGCACATTCGCCACGTGCTTGGACACCGCGGCGGCAGACAGGCCGAGGCCCTCGCCGATCTGGCGATTGGAGGCTCCCTGCGCCATGAGCTCCAGCACCTCGCGTTCCCGCTGTGTGAGCCGGGCCAGGGCACGGGCAGACGCGCCGACCAGATGTCGGACGACTTCCGGATCGACCACGACGCCACCGGCCGCCACCACCTGCAGGCTGTTGAGGAAGTCGGAGACCCGGCCGACGCGTTCCTTCAGCAGATAGCCCACCCCGCCCTCTGTGTCCTCCAACAGGCTCTGCACGTAGGGGCCTGCGACGTAGGCCGAGAGCACGACCACGGGCAGGCCCGGATGGGCCCGGCGGATCTGCAACGCCGCACGCAGGCCGTCATCGGTACCACCCGGAGGCATGCGGACATCTGTGATGACCACATCCGGCTCCTCCTGGGTGCCCATCAGAGCCTCGACGGTGCGGACCAGTCCCGGGGCGTCCTCGGCAACACCCAGGACCCGATGGCCACTGGACTCCAGCAGCATCACCAGCCCCTCGCGCAGCAGCGCTGCGTCATCGGCCAGGACGATCTTCATGGTCACATCATCGTCCACGCCAGGAGGCACCGGGAACCCTCGGGGAGTCGGAGGCCGGGTGTGGCAGGTCGCCGGTCAGGGTCGCAACGCCTGGGTCGCAACGCCTGGGCCTCGGTGGGAAGGGCCGGGGACGTCGATGACCACCCGGGTACCCGCACCAGTCGGGGAGTCGACACGCAGGCTCCCACCCACGACCTCCAGACGCTGGGCCAGACCAGCCAGACCCGTCGAACCTGCGGCACCCGGAACCGCGCCGCCGCACCCGTGGTCCCTCACCTCGGCGTGCACAGCTGCGCGATCCGACGGGCCGGGAGCGTCCTCGGCCCCATCGGCTCCCCCGGTGTGGTCAACGCTCCCGTCGAGGTCCAGTACGACCTCCGCCCTGCGTTGCCCGGAGTGGCGCAGGACATTGGTCAGCGCCTCCGAGACTGCGAAGTAGACGGCGTCGGCCACCGACGGTGCCGGGGAAGCCTCACCCGAGACATACAGATCGACCTGCAGTCCACATCGCGCCACCAGATCCTCCACGGCGGCCACCAGACCCATGTCCGCCAGGACACCAGGCCGGATGCCGCGCACGACTTCGCGCAGTTCCCGCAGCGAGGCCTCCGTCTGGTCCTGCGCCTGGTCAATGAGGTCCACCAGTTGTCCAGCCGATGTCGAGGCCACGGGTGGGGCAGCCACCTCCGGGGCGGACTTGGACGCCGGGAGGTGTGTGGGCGGGTCGGTGGGACCCCTTCCGTCCCCGCCACCAGGGGCCTCCCCCTCCGCGTCTGTGTGGTTGCGATCCGCACCGGCCCCACCAGAGCCGACTCCCCCGACCCCGCGTGCCTGGAGCTCAGCCAGCACACGCGCACGTCCCAGCAGCAGGTTGAGTGCCACCAGTCTCTGCTGGGTGCCGTCGTGCAGGTCGCGCTCAATGCGCCTGCGTTCGACCTCGTAGGCACCTGCCAGGGTGGAGCGTCCCTGCCGGAGATCCTCCACCTGACCGGAAAGGTGACGCAGGCGCTCCTCCTCGTCCGCGGTACTCAGAGCCCCTGTCACGCGCAGGTTGACGGTGCCCAGTGCCCACAGCAACACCCCGACCAACGCTCCGACCCCCAGACCACACGGGATCAGCCACCACACCTGGAGGAAGGAGGTGTAGCTGTGCTCATTGTCAACAAGCCACACGGGCCTCTGCGGGGAGGCCAGGAAGGGACTCACGAGGAGGGTGGCGGCCAGCACCAGACCGACGAAGGCCACCGCGGCGGAGAGCAGGCCCAGCACTGCCTGGGTGAGGACCAGGGGCAGGTCCTGGCGCCAGAATGCCCCTTGGGTGACGCGTGGAGGCAGCCAGTGCGCAAACCCCAGGCCCTGGCGCGCGGAGGGCGCGTCAACCCCCAGCAGTCGCGCCGACGCCCGTCCACCCTCCGCCGTGAGGGGGATGACCATGTGGAAGAGGGGGATGAGGAGCACCAGGAGGAACAGCTGGGGCAGCGCCAGCAGAGCCCAGAGCAGCTGGACCCCGCACACGGCCAGGATGTGGCCGGCCCTTGGGCGCCGGGGACCGCGTCCACTCCCCTGTCCGCGTTCTCCCACCAGGGCCGGCCCCTCCTCCTGTGTCGCCATGCAACGACGGTAGCGCGCGCCGACACCGCGACCCAGGGAGTCCACTCCCACGAGGGGGTGGAGCTGCCTCCACCATGGGACGGGTTTACGCCCCAGTGACCTCGCCCGCGTGCCGGAGTGCAATGGGGTCATGACCACTCCACCGACACTGCCCCGACCCGCCTCACTGCAGTTCTCCGATCCGGGAGCCCCGCCCGCGATCCGCACCGAGGGACTCACCCGGACCTTCCGCGTCCCCGGTCGGGGACACGAGGAGGTCCACGCGTTAGCCGGCGTGAGCCTGGCTCTGGAGGCCGGTTCCTTCACCGCGATCGTCGGCGCATCCGGATCCGGCAAGTCGACGTTCATGCAGTGCGTGGCGGGGCTGGACCAGCCGACCTCGGGTTCGGTGCATCTGCTGGGGCAGGAGACCTCGGCGTTGGGGCGTGGAGCGCTGGCCCGGTTCCGCGCGGACAATGTCGGCTTCATCTTCCAGGACGACAACCTGGTGACGTCCCTGTCTGCCCGGGACAATGTGGCCCTGCCCGGCGTCCTGCGCCGCCACCGCCTGCCCCGCCGGGACGTCGAGGCCGCCCTGGAGCGGGTGGGGTTGGCCCCCAAGGCGCGCAGGCTTCCCCGCGAGCTCTCGGGTGGGGAGCGCCAGCGCGTTGCCGTGGCCCGCGTGCTGGCCGCCCGCCCGCCCCTGGTCTTCGCTGATGAGCCCACTGCGTCACTGGACCTGGTCTCGGGAGAGCAGGTCCTGGACTGGTTGCGGGAGTCCAGCGCTTCGGGGAGCACGGTCCTGATGGTCACCCATGACGCGGCAGCAGCCAGCCGTGCCGATGAGGTGCTGGTGATGGAGGCCGGCAGGGTCAGTGCGCATCTGCCCGGTGGCAGCGCCGCGGAGGTCTCTGCAGCGGTCCTGCGCACCCGCGGCCAGTCCCTTCCCGAAGGTCCGGCGGAGGAGACTGTGGCGGAGGCACGGCCATGACGCGGCTGATTGTCTCCGATCTGCGTGTGCACGTCTCGACGTGGGTGTGGACGTTCATGGTGGCGGTGACCTGCGCGGCGGCACTGGCCGCACAGCTGCGTGTCATGCACGGCAGTCTGGCCAGCGCGAGGGCGGCCGGGAACGCCGACATGGTGGAGGCGGCGGGCACGCTGGCGGGATGGGTGATTGCCACCGTGGTGCTCACGGCACTCCCCGTCCTGGCTTCCACCGTGACCCAGGCACTGGAGCTGCGGCGGCGGGACCTCGGTCTGTGGAGGGCACTGGGGATGCGGCCAGGTCTGGTCGTGACGGTGGAGGGCGTCCAACTGACCCTGCTGGGTGGGCTGGGCGGCCTGTTGGGCGTGGGTCTGGGTGTTCCCCTCTCGCGCCTGGTCATGCACCTCATGGTCACCGAACAGGCCGCACTGCCCGGTACGGTGTCGGCCGCCGGTGCGGCAGATCTGCCCGTGGTCATCGGATCCACGGCAGCCGTCTGCCTGACCGGTGGGCTCAGGTCCGCGTGGCGTACCTCTCGCACACCCGAAGCGCTGCTGTTGCGCGGGCAGTCGGCCCCGTCCCGCCTGGGGCGCTGGCTGGGGATCATGTGCAGACTGGGGATGGTGGCCGCGTTGACGGCAGCCCTGGTGGCCACCGTGCTCGCCGTCCCACAGGACCAGGAGTCCGCGGTCAACCAGGCCGTCGGCGGCGCATTCGCGAGCCTGGCGATGGTCATCGTGCTCACCCCGTGGGTGGCACCCCTGCTGCAGCACTTCGCAGGATGGGTCGTTGCGGGTGGTGGGCCCGCCTGGTTCCTGGCGACGCGCACCTGCTCGGTGGAGTCACGTCGATCGAGTGCGACGGTCCTGCCCTTCACGATCGCCATCGGTCTGGTCGGAACGCTCTTCGCAATGAAGACGGTCGGCGCATCCGGGGTCACCTCCCAGGGATTCGTGGCGATGTTCGGACCTTGTCTGCTGGTGGCATGGGTCGGTGGCATCGGCATCATCGCCATGGCCGCGGGGCGCCGCCGACACGATGCCGCCCTGCTGGTGGCCGCCGGAGCCCGGCTCGGCCAGGTCCGTTTGACGGAGATCAGCGAGGGCATCATCCACACGGCCACAGCCGCCCTGCTCGGGTTGGCTGCAACCGTGGCGAGCCTGGCCTGCCTCGACACCGTGCTGGACCTGGGAACGCCCGACCTGCTGCGCAACGGACCCTGGACGCAGGTCGGGGTGGCGGTGGGTGCGACCTTGCTGGTCTGCTGCGTGACGATCGCCCTGTCGACCAGGGGTGGGACCGGCGCGAGCCTGACCAGCGAGCTGCGCACCGCGGAGTGACGTCATCTCGGCGGAGACCCCGCAGGTCCGGGGGCTGGGGAGGTGATCCGGCGGACGGCGGCCGCCACCATCGCCGGGTCCTGCGCCGCGGTGCCCGCAGCCTCGGTGTCCAGAGCCCGGTGCAGGCTCAGCCCCTCGATCAACGCATCGAGCATCCGCGCGGTGTCCGCGTCGAAGTGGAGGCCCAGAGCCGCGCGGCTGCGTGACATCCAGTGGTTGGTGATCGTGCGATAGGCGGGTTCACGTGCAGCAATGGTGTAGAGCTCCTGGGTGAGCACCAGGTCTCGCGCGGTTCCCAGCAAGTCGTCGGTGATCACCGCGACCACCGCGGCCAGTGCCTCCTCCCGGGTGTGGGCTGAGCGCATGCGTTCCTCGAAACGCTGGGACACGGACTGGGCGAAGCGCGTGAAGGCCTGCCGCAACAGATCGTCCATCCCGGAGAAGTGATAGGTCATCGAGCCCAAGGGCACCCCCGCACGCTGGGCCACCCGGCGATGGGAAGTCCCCGCCACCCCCCGTTCGGCGATGACGTCCAGGCAGGCGTCGACGATCCGGTCGCGTCGACCCGGATCGGGTGTGCGTCCCCCGCCTCGCCGGGGCCCCTGCCCTGGGT
>JAKECL010000092.1 GCA_030460725.1 Propionibacterium sp. | reverse complement strand
ACGCCCTACGACGGACTGTCCAACCCCGACCTCCAGGCCGACGCCCTCACCTGGGCCGACCAAGCCCGCGCCGCAGCCACCGGGGCAGAGACAACCGGGACACGCAAAAAGGGCCAGACCCGAACATCCTCCAAGGCTGGTCCCTTGGTCGAAAGTTCAAACCTGACCCATCTGGGGTGGCTGACGGGACTCGAACCCGCGACATCCTGGACCACAACCAGGTGCTCTACCAGCTGAACTACAGCCACCATCGTCGCTCCGCTTCGCGGCTCAACGGATGACAACTCTAGCAGGACGCCCACGCAGCGACGAAATCACGAGACCTGACACAGGATGGTGTGCGCCACTCCGCGCCGTGAGGCCAAGCACCTGCCCCCCAGTCTCCCGCGCCTCTCCCGGGGTGAGACCTTCACCTGCGCCGATGCTTCCGACCTGGACCGCAGCAGGGAAATCTGAGCGCTGGGGTGCAACCAGGCTCTCTCCCCCGCTCCCCGGGGCGCAGCGCGCACGCCCTCACTCAGCCTCAGAGCCTCAGTCGCCTCACGCCCACCCCAACTCGTGCAGTCTGTCGTCGTCGATGCCGAAGAAGTGGCCGATCTCGTGCACCACCGTGATCTGGACCTCCTCCGCCACCTCGTCCACGGTCTCACAGATCGCAAGGGTGGGATTGCGGTAGATGAACACACGGTCAGGCAGGGCCCCGGCATAGTCCCCGCGTTCCGTCAGGGGGACGCCCTCGTAGAGGCCGAGCAGTCCGGGTTGGTCGGCAGGCGGATCGTCCTCGACGATGACGGCGACATTGTCGACGAGGTCCCAGAACTCCTGCGGCACGGACTCCAACGCCTGGTCGACGAGTTCCTCGAAGTCCTCCCGGCTCACCTCCACGGGCATGTCAACGTCCCCCCTCGCCACAGACCCGAGCTGTCGCGCACCCCACCACGGTCACGCACCTCGCGCACGTCGGGAGGCAGGACCATTCCCGCCACTCACCAGAAGGCACGCACCGTGATCGCGTCGGCGAAGTTGCCCAGCGCCTCCGGCGTCGAGGCCAGGTAGAGGTCGGCGTCGACCATGGAGATCTCCATGACCATGAAGGACCCCTTTCCGTCGGGCACCAGGTCCACGCGGTTGAAGAGGAACTGCTCGTCGCGTCCCAGGCGTTCGCGCACGTAGGAGTGGAGGATCGAGCGGATCTGCTCCCCCCACTTCCACTGCTCCTCGGTGGCCTGCTGGGCCGTGACCACCGCCTCGTGGACGGAGTCCTCGGTCAGGGTCGCAGGGTGCAGCATGGCGCGCTTCTCCACCGAATGGGAGACCAGGCCATTGAAGAAGACCAGGGAGATCTCCCCGTGCAGATCGATCTCCTCCATGTAGCGCTGGACCATGACGGAGCGTCCCTCGCGCAGCTCGGCCGTGGCCTGCAGGATCGCCAGCTGACGCTGCCCGGTGTCATTGGCGGTGTAGCGGCCGATGTCACGCAGACCCGAAGAGACTGCTGGCTTGACGACGAAGTCGCCCATCGCGGGGAAGCGCGAGTGGACCTGCTGCTTGGACAGGTGCTGGTCGGGCTCCAGCCAGGTGGTGGGAATGACGGGCAGACCACGCTTGGCCAGGTCGATCATGTAGTGCTTGTCGGAGTTCCACGCCAGGATGTCCGCGCGGTTGAGCAGGCGCGGGATGGAGTTCGCCCACTTCAGGAACGCTGCGCGGTCGCTTGCGTAGTCCGACACCGTGCGCACCACGCACACACCCGCCTGGGACCAGTCCTCGGCCGGGTCGTTCCAGATCGCGATCCGAGGATCGGCCCCGCGGTCCGCGAGCGCATCCAGCAGTCCCGCCTCGTCCTTGTACAGGTTCGGCATCTCTGCCGATGTGACCAGCGTGATCCTCGGTTTCGTCATGCCCTACACGTTACCCTGTGCGCCCTCACACCCGGGGCCGTCGGGCGTCGTGGGTGCAGGGTGTCGACACCACCATCCGCGCCCCGTTTCGGGGTTCCATTGTCCGGGAGGCGGGGGCGTCGTCCTCGTTCAGCGCAGCCCGAGGGGACGCTCCAGGGCACCTTCCAACAGCTCGTCAACCAGGTCGGGATAGGCGGTCCCGGCGTGTGCCCACATGAGCGGGAACATCGAGTAGGGAGTGAACCCGGGCATCGTGTTCACCTCGTTGACCATGACTTCGTGGGTGTCGGGCACGTAGAAGAAGTCGACGCGGGCCAGGCCCTCGCACTCCAGGGCCTCGAAGGTGCGTGCGGCGGTGTGCTGGAGGCGCGCAGCGTCCTCCTGTGGCAGGTCTGCTGGGCAGACGAGGCCCACGGCCTCGGTGTCGATGTACTTCGAGTCGTAGTCGTAGAAGGCGCCCTCGGCAAGGACGATCTCGCCCAGCGGTGCGGTGCGCGGAGACGCTCCCCCGAACCCCTGGAGGACACCGCACTCGATCTCGCGCCCCTGGACAGCTGCCTCGACGATGACGCGGGGGTCGTGGTTGTGGGCTTCCTTCACCGCGATGTCCAGCTCCGCTGGCGTGTCGACCCGGGAGATGCCGATCGAGGAGCCCGCGCGACAGGGCTTGACGAAGACAGGGTAGCCCAGTGCGGCAATGCGGTCCCGGCACTCCTGGGGGTCATCCTCCCACTGACTGGAGGTGAGCAGCTCCCATCGCCCCACCTCGATGCCTGCCTCCTTGAGGATGGTCTTCGTGAGGTGCTTGTCCATGGCATTCGCCGAAGCCGCGACACCGCAGCCGACGTAACGCACACCGGCCATCTCGAAGAGACCCTGGATCGTGCCGTCCTCGCCGTAGGGACCGTGCAGCAGGGGCAACACCACGTCGACCCGGCCCAGATCCTCCACATCGGTCGCGGACCCCAGTGTCCCGTCCGCACCGTGGTCGTAGGAGACCTCCAGCACGCGGGCGCCACCCTCGGTCAGGGTCACGCGGGTGTCACCCGCAACGACGGACTGCCCACGTCCCTCGCGCAGCTCGAAGAGCGTGGGGTCGTCGGGGACGCGCACCCACTCCCCTTCCCGGGTGATACCAATGGGCAGCACGTCCCACTTCGTGCGGTCGATCGCGCGGAGGATCCCGGCGGCGGTGGCACAGGAGACCTCATGCTCGCCGGAGCGGCCCCCGAAGACGATGAGGACACGGGCGCGGGAGGTTTCGGTCATGGACTCCACCCTAGCCCTGGACAGGTGTCTCCTCCGCGAACCTCCCCTCCACGTCCCGGTGCGGTCCTCCGCAGGAGATCTCGTGGCGACACCACCTCGACGGCGCCATCACCGCAGCTCAGCCGGACGCCCTGGCCCACGCGCCTCCCACGCCCCGCCGGCATCGTCCACCAAGCGGCCCGGGGTGGCTGCCACGCACCGCCGACGCAGGACAGCCGGACAGCAGGACACTCAGAGCAGCTCGATGCGCCAACCGTCCCTCTTCTGGGGCCGGGACAGGAGCATCTCACCCATCTCATCGATGGTTGCGCCCTCGTGGACGACCCGCACGACAGACTCGGTGATCGGCATGTCGACCCCGTGGGCCCGGGCGACCTGGAGGATGGGCAGGGCGGAGCGCGCGCCCTCGGCGACACCCGGTGAGAGGTGGAGGGCCTCCTCCAGGCTGGCGCCGCGTCCCATGCGCAGCCCCAGGGAGTAGTTGCGTGAGAGCTTGGAGGAGCAGGTCGCCACCAGGTCCCCGATTCCTGCCAGGCCCGCGAAGGTGTCGGCGTCGGCGCCCAGCGTCGTGCCCAGTCGCGTCATTTCCGCCAGGCCCCGGGTGATGAGGGTCGCACGCGTGTTGACACCCAGACCCATGCCCTCCGCGGCGCCGATGGCCACGGCAATGACATTCTTCGTCGCCCCCGCCACCTCGCACCCCAGGACGTCGGTGGAGACGTAGGGGCGGAAGTAGGAGTTGTGACAGGCGATGGCCACCCGGGTCGCGAGCTCCGCGTCTGCGCAGGCCACCACCGTCGCCGTCGGGTTGTGGTCGGCGATCTCCCGTGACAGGTTGGGACCGGAGAGGACCGCTATGGATTCCGCGGGACGACCGGAGGCCTCCCGGATCACATCATGGACGGTACGCCGGGTCTCCAGCTCCAGCCCCTTGGCCAAGGAGAGCAGCGCCGTGTCCTCCCCCAGGTGCGGGGCGACTGCGGTGACGGTCGCCCGCACGGCCGCGACAGGGACGGCCACTGCCACCAGATGGGCGCCGCGCACGGCCCGTGTCATGTCCGTGGTGGCCGAGACCGAGTCGGAGAGGCACACCCCGGGCAGGTAGGTGGAGTTCTCGTGGGAGTTGATGAAGTCGACGACAGCGGGGTTGCGCCCCCACATGCGCACCTCCAGCCCCGCATCGGCCAGCACCTGCGCGAAGGTGGTCCCCCACGCACCAGTCCCCAGCACCGCAGCCTGTGTGATTGCCATGTCACGAGCCTACGTCCACGGACCGGCGGGGAGACGATCCGCGGCGGGCCACCTCCACTTCCCTCCCACGAGGGCGGCGCCCGCGACCTCACCGCATCCGTCTCCTCATCAGGGGGTGGAACCCCGTTTCCGGGCACCCACGTCTCCCGCTGCAGCGGAGGTCCTACCACCTGAGCGCGGGTCGGTTTCCCGATAGGATGGTGGCACCCCAGGACCGCATCCCCAGGAGGAACGATGTCCCACCACGAGCCCGTTGCACGCCGCATCCCCCAAGCTCTGGCCATTGTCTGTGTCCTGGCGTTCGCGGCCACCGGCTGCACGGACTCCGCGGAGTCTGACGCGCCCGCCCAGTCCGCTCACTCCGGCACTCCTTCGGCGTCCCAGTCCGGCGCGGCTCAGTCGGGGGCGGCGTCCACCTCATCCGCGTCGCCCTCGTCCACCCAGGACCCGGAGGCGGAGGAGGCGGCGGCGACCTCCCCGATCCAGGGCGAGGACTGGACGCAGTCGGCCAGCTCCCAGACCCGGGATCCCATCCACGGCACAGCCGGTGACGGACTGGTCTTCCACGCCATGCGCGTGGCCGAGCACGAGGGGTTCTACCGCGTCGTCCTGGAGTTCGCGGGCACGGGCGCCCCGGGGTGGAACATGTCCTGGTCCGACCAGCCGGTGGAGCAGGGGCGGGGGCTGCCGCTGGAGGTGGCGGGTGTGGCCTTCCTGGACCTCGTCGTCACCGGAACGGCCATGCCGACCGCGCAGGGTCAGCAGGACCAGTACTACTCCGGTCCTGCCTCGCTGCAGGTCGGGCCCGTCGATGTTGTGGAGGACGGGACCTTCGAGGACCAGACCCACGTCGTGATCGGCCTGGACGACGTACGGGACTTCCAGATCGGCGCGCTGGAGGATCCGGCGCGGGTGGTCGTCGACATCCGCAAGTGAGACCGAGCGGCCCAGATGGGCCCGAGTGGCACGCGTTCGCGGGGCAGACACCTGACCACTCCACAGATCCGGGACGTGGACCCGCGAACCCACGGCCTCGACTGCCGGGCCCGCGTGCGCTCGCCGTCGTCCCGCTCCTGGTGGCTGCTGCGACCTGCTGACCCCGGCGCCGAGCGGGGATCAGTCTGAGGTGGACCGTGCTCCCCCACGCCGCGTGAGGGAACGCCGCCACATGCTGAAGCGACCCAGGGTCTTCTTGTCGGGTCCGCTCATGCGGTCGGGGTCCCAGGGCTCGTGCGGGGCGGGCTCTCCACGCAGCTCCTCGACCCCGGCAGTGATGGCACGCTGGATGCGCCTCGTGGCCTCTGCGACCGCAGCGTGGTCCTCGGACCCGTCGGGCCCCTGGAGGTCGGACAGATCCACCGCGGGGAGGACCGAGATCCGGATCTCACGACCGGGCCGCACGTTCAGCACCTTCGTGTAGCGCGGCAGGATCTCCTGTGCGCCCCACTGGGCTATGGGGATGACGGGGACACCGGTGTCCAGTGCCAGACGCGCAGCCCCCGTCTTGGCCCTCATCGGCCAGTACTGGGGGTCACGGGTGAGGGTGCCCTCGACATAGATCGCGACACACTCCCCGTTGTTCAACGCCATGCGTGCCGGGGCCAGGGCACCGTCGGGATGGGGTGACCTGCGGTCCACGGAGACCATCTTCAGTCCCCGCAGGACAGCGCCGAGGAGCGGGACCCGGAACAGCTCCGACTTCGCCATGAACCGCACCGGGTAGCCATGGGAGACCAGGAAGTACGCCATGCACAGCGGGTCGACATTGGAGATGTGGTTGGGGGTCACCAGGAACCCGCCCTGTCGGGGCAGGTTCTCCAGGCCCGTGACATGGATGTCCGTCCACACGCGCATGACCGGGCCGACGACGCCCAGCAGCACCCTGTACAACCCCTTGACCGACTTGCTCACGAGGGCCGAGTGTAGCGGTTGACACCCGCCCCCGGGCCCGCAGACCGTGACCGGCGCCGCCACCGACTCAGACGAGCAGATCGACGACTCCCGCGGCAATCCGCAGACACAGCGGGAGGGTGCCGACCCGGTCGCCATCAGCCATGGCCGGCATGCCCACCGGCCCTGCGACCAGCACCTCGCGTACGGCCGTGACCTCCACGGCGGGGTCCTCGGCGTCGCGGCTGAGCACGATCCTCGCCAGGATCGGCAGGGCGCGCCGCAACGGCATGCGCCCCACGTGGAGGAGTTCCAGCTGTCCGTCACAGGGGTCGGAGGAGGGCACCACCCGGATCCCGCCGCCGATGCACCCGGAGTTGGACAGGGACAGTGCCCATCCACCCATGTCGTGCTCCACCCCGTCGATGAGCACACGGAAGTCCGCGGGACGGTAGCGCATCGGCGCAGCCAGAGCTCCATAGGCGTAGGCCAGAGGGCCTGAGCGCAGGCGTGACTCGTTGGCAATGATGTTCGCCCAGGCCTCCAGACCGAAGGAGACGACGCCCAGGACCAGGCGGCCACGGTCGCCCTCGTCGGCATCGGAGGAGCCCACCCAGATCCCGTCCAGGCAGCGTCGACGTCCCGGGGGCAGCAGCGCCGGGTCCTCGTCCTGGCCGACCAGGCCCAGGGCTGCCAGGGAGCGCGCACGTCCGACGGGATCCGCGCCCGCACCCACCGCC
>JAKECL010000091.1 GCA_030460725.1 Propionibacterium sp. | reverse complement strand
AGCAGCACCACCCCGACGACCCCGGGATCGAGCAGGCCATCCGTGCCCGACGCGTCGAGATGGACGCATCGATCCCCGACGTCGCCCGACGGGCCGGGGTCTCGGCCCAGACGTGGCGCAACTACGAGAGCGGACGAACCCGAGTGCGCGGCGACAAGGTCTACGGTGTCTGGACCGCACTGGGGTGGTGGTCGGAGTCCGTGTTCCACGGACTCACCACGAGCTCATCCACGTGGACGGACGAGCCGGACGAGGAGGGGTTCGACCCCTTCGAGGACGGCCTCGCGGCGGCGAGCCTGCCGAGCTGGAGCCATGCTGCGACGGAGGCGGACGGCTCCTGGTCCCCCCTGCTCAGCGCGACCCTGGGGGAGGACGGTGCCCGCTGCTTCTCCGTCGGCGTCGACCTCTTCCGCGGACTGGTCGGGGAGGACGTGGGCCAGCTGGCTGGCATGCCGCGTGGAACCCACCTGGGCCAGCTCGAGGAGTCCTGGATCGGTGGCGCACTGCCCCACGCCTGGACCACGCGCTACGACCACGAGTTCTGCTACCACCTCCTGACCCTCGCGGAGGACTTCTGCGCGCGCCTGGTCACCCACCCCATCGGCAGCGGTGACGCATTGGTGCGGAGCGTCGCCGAGGAGCTCGTCCTCCACCACGTCCTCAACCTCGGGCACATCGTGGGGAACTCACAGGGTCACCCGGAGGCAGACCTGTGGGAGCAGTGGTTCACGGAACTCGCCGGACCGCCGGAGGACATCAGCCTGCTCTACGCCTCCAACCTCTTCCCCGAAACCGGCTCCCCCGTCCACATCTCCCACTGGTTCGACCAGTTCAGCACGCCCCACGTACCCGCCTGGGTGGTCCACTCCGACCCGCGCGACACCACCCGCGGGCGCAGCTTCGGTCTGGGTGTGGGCAGGGGCGCCGACGAGGGCGGCCCCGGAGCGACCGTCACGGAGTTCCCCCGCCGCCTGCGCTGAACGCGCGGTCCGGTACCTCGCCCCCGGGTGTGGTGCCGGGTCCCGGTGTGGTGCCGGGCCCCCGTGTGGTGCCGGGTCCCGGTGTGGTGCCGGGCCCCCGTGTGGTGCCGGGCCCCCGTGTGGTGCCGGGCCCCCGTGTGGTGCCGGGCCCCGGGTGTGCTGCCGGGCCCCGGGTGTGCTGCCGGGCCCCGGGTGTGCTGCCGGGCCCCCGTGTGGGTGGGAGCACCCCCGGGACGAGGGCGCTCCCGTCGCACTCTCACACCGCGTAGCGCAGGTGTGCCACGGCCACCCCGTTCCAGACGTCGCTGCGGACCTCCGAGTCGCGCACGGGCACCAGGTCCCCGCCCTGCTCCAGGACGGCCAGGGCGATGCGGGAGAGCACGTCGTGGTCCCCGGTGCCGCCATTGGTCACCTCCCCGGTGACCGGGTCGAAGTCACCCGTGACGTTCACCGTGAACTCGTAGACCAACGTGTCCACGGCACCTGCGGCGGCTGCGCGGCCGATGTCCTCCACGGTGGTGGCCACCAGACCGCGCGGCAGGTCATTGCCGATGCGCTCCAGGTCGGCGGAGACCTGCCGTGCATTGATCTGCGGGAGACGGTCCCGGATCGCGGCGTCGACCTCGTCCGCCCCGACGCGGTCGGGAGCCCCGGGAACGCGTTCGACGATGCGGCGCCGGTCCTCCAGGGTGAGCATCGACTGCAGGGGCTCGGTGGCGAAGACGAACAACGGGATGCGTGCGGAGGGGTCTCGTCGCGCCAGGTCGGCCCCGACCAGTTCCGAGACCCGCTTGGCGTAGGCCTCCAGGAGCAGCTTGCGTCCCTCGTCCGCGCCGAGCCTGTTGACGTGCGTGCGCCCGGGCAGGGAGTCCCGGTTCGTGGCGCTGGCGGCGTCGGCGATCTCCTCGTGCCCGGCGACCTCGATCTCCACCGCCCGGCTCTGGGGGGTTGCCTCCCACAGGGACCACGCGTTGGTCGACAGGCTCAGGGCCCATGCGTGCTGCCCTCCTGCCACTGCGCGCACCAGCTGACCCAGGTCGAACCAGGTCGAGGCCTGCCATTCCTCCTCCAGGGCATTGGGGAGGATGAACTCCTCCTGGGAATCCGGCGTGAGGAACACTGCCAGGGAGGAGGACAGTGCGCCCCACAGGTCACCGTCCCCGTCCAGTGAACGGAGTTGGTCGCGCAGCCCACGCTCCTGGGTCGAGGTCAGGCCATCGGTCTCCTTGAAGTGGGCGATGGCGTGGTCCACCGCGCTCTTGAGGGCGGTGCGCGCCCGGTTCCTCCCCTCGGGTCCCGGCACGGTCGCCACGTACACGGTGACGGCGTGGTCACGGGGTTCGGCGAGCCGCTTGAGGTCCTCGGTGGTGGGCAGGTCGTGGTGGACGGTCATGTTCGCTCCGTTCTTGCAGTGCACGGACGGTTGTCGTCCATCCATGCTAGCGACGCAGGTCACATGTTTCGCAGCGGCGGGGTGGCGACCTGCGCCCAAGTGTTCGGTTCCAGCTGCAGACTCCCACGGGAGCTCACCCCTGGTCGGCACCTCCGTCCCGCCGTGGAGCTCCCGAACGGCGGGGATCGGGCGGAGCTCTCACCGCTCGGCGCGCCAGCGCCCACCCAGACGGGGCGACACCCGTGCGGAGCTCGCCGCGCACGTTCCCTCCGTGGATGCGAGGATCATCTGATCGGCGCTCTCACCGGGGCGGGTGCCGAGTGCACCCAGATGCAACACTCCTGGCCCCGACACTGACCGGAGGACCCGCCATGCCCACCTTCACGACCGGCGATCCCTGCTGGATCGACCTCATGACCGACTCGATCGAACGATCACACGCCTTCTACGGCCAGCTCTTCGGCTGGACCTTCACCGACTCGGGCGAGGAGTTCGGCCACTACAACATGATCACCCTGGACGATGCCCCCATCGGGGGAGCCATGCAGAACAGTGCGGCGGCCGCGGGCATGCCTCCCGAGATGGCTGACATCGCCCTGGGGAACTACTGGAGCACCTACCTCCACACTGCCGACATCGAGGCCCTCGCCCATCGCGCGGGCGACCACGGCACCCAGCTGTTGGGAGGGCCCATGCAGGTCGGCGAGCTCGGTTGGAGCCTGGAGGTGCTCGACCCGGCCCTGGGCATGATCGGTGCCTGGCAGCCCCTGGAGTTCCCCGGCACCGGGCTCCTCGCGGCCGCGAGCGCCCCCTGCTGGTTCGAGCTGCACACCTCTCACTTCCCCGAGACCGTCTCCCTGATGCGGGACGTCTTCGAGTGGGACGCGACCGTCACGGCAGACACCCCACAGTTCCGGTACGCCGGGCACCGGGGCCCGGAGGGCGCCAGTGCGGGCATCTACGACGTCACACGCACCGGTCCCGACGCGCCCGGGGACGTCCCCGAGGGATCGGGCGGGCCCGCGCCTGCCCGATGGGTCGTCTACTTCGGCACCCCGGACGTGGACGTGGCCGCGTCCCGGGTCATCGCACTGGGAGGCAGCGTGCTGCTCGGGCCCCATGACTCCCCCTACGGCCGCATGGCCGCCGTGGCGGATGACCAGGGCAGCACCTTCAGCCTCGTCCAGGCCGACGCCGTCTCCTGAACCACGACCGGGAGGGGGTCGGGCCGGGACACGGCGTCCTGGCCCGGCCTGCCCTCACTCCTTCCCGGCGAAGTGGTCGGTGGCCCGGACGAGGGCGTCGGTGATCCCGGGTTCGGAGAAGGCGTGGCCGGCGGCCTCGACCAGGTGGAACTCGGCCTCGGGCCAGGCACGGTGGAGGTCCCAGGCCGTCCTCGCCGGACAGCACATGTCGTAGCGCCCCTGGACGATCACCGCAGGGATCCCCGCCAGACGCCCACGCGCCTCCGCGATCAGCTGCCCCTCACGGAGCCACCCGTGGTGCATGAAGTAGTGGTTCTCGATGCGGGCGAAACCGAGTGCCTCCAGCAGTTCCTCGTGGCTGAGTTCCTCCTCGGGATCAGGCAGCAGGTGGATGGCGCGGGACTCCCACTGCGTCCAGGCATCGGCCGCCCGCAGGCGGGCGCCCTCGTCGGTGCCGTTGAGGACCCCCCAGTAGGCCTCGATGAGCCGACCGCGCTTCTCCGGGGCGATGGGTGCCACGTAGTCCTCCCACCAGTCCGGCAGCACGGATGAGGCACCTCCGCCGTGCTCGGAGCCGCCCTCGTAGAACCACGCGAGTTCGGGGTGCCGCAGGGTGAAGATGCCGCGCAGGACCAGCTCGGTGACACGCTCCGGGTGGGTCTGCGCATAGGCGAGGGCGAGGGTGGAACCCCAGGAGCCGCCGAAGACCAACCAGGACCCGATCCCCAGGTGCTCGCGGATCGCCTCGATGTCGGCGACCAGGTGCCACGTGGTGTTCGCGGTGAGGTCCGCGAAGTCCGCACCCGCGCGCGGGGTGGATCGTCCGGCGCCTCGCTGGTCGAAGAGGACGACGTGGTAGAGCTCGGGGTCGAACTGACGGCGGTGTTCCGGCGAGCACCCCGATCCGGGCCCGCCGTGGAGGAAGACGGCCGGCTTGCCGTCCGGGTTGCCGCACTCCTCGACGTAGAGGGTCTGCCCGTCACCGACCTCGAGCATCTCGGTGTGGAAGGGTTCGATCGCAGGGTAGAGGTCTCGCATGGGACCAGCGTAGAGGTCCTGCTTCCCCGGGTGCTCGTCGCCACCCGCGCCATCAGCAACCTCCGAGAGGCGGGGAGGGAACCGTCGACAGCGTGAGCGCCCGGCGGCCCGGCGACTCCGGGCTCATGCGAGTCAGGGGTCATGTGGCCCGGGGCTCATGCGCCTCAGTCCTCAGGCCGCGACTCCGCCCCAAGCTGCGGCGCGGGGCTCGTGCGGCCCGGCCCTCAAGCTGCGGCGCGGGCCGTGTCGAGCTTCTTGAGGAAGGAGGAGTCCTTCGAGGTGACCGCCAGCGGGAAACCCTGGGGCGCGGCGCTCTCAGTGGCGCGCAGCAGCTCGATGTAGGAGTTCGTCCCTCCGACCAGGCCTGTCACGAAGGCAAGCTCCATACCTTCCTCACCGAAGGCCTCCGGCGAGTGCTTCTCGATGTCTGCACGGAGGTCCGGAGCCAACGCCTCGGGAGCAAGCCGGACGACCACCTTGCGGTCGTCCATGCCGTAGATCAGGTTGAGGATCATCTTGGAACCACCGCTCAGGGCGTAGGCGAAGTCGATGCCCGTGAAGGCCGACCAGGGAACCAGACCGTGCGAGGGGAGGATGAAGCCGTCGGCGTCGACCCCTGAGGCAACCATGTCGGTCGGTGCGAACTTCCCCTTGGCGCCCGTGGCATTGGCCAGTCCGAGCAACGCCACCAGCACGCCCAGGATCGCCAGGAAGATCGCCTTCCATCCCCACTCCCCCCACTGCATGATCGCTGCGACGACGATCAGCACACCTGCGGCCAGCATGACGGTGTTCGCAATGAGGACCGTGATCCACTTGCTCGGCTTGTAATGGACGGTCAGGGGAAGGGACTGGGACGCGGTCATTGCGTGATCCTCCTGGTGTCAGGGTTGACTCGACTCAGATGCGGAATGCACATCCATGGTAGGACTTCGGTCCCATTCCACCGCAAGACACACCACCACCGGGGCGACTCCCCCGACACGGCTGTCGTCGCCCTCGCGATCAGGACAGTGCCTGCCTCCCCGCCATCGCGCAGGCCTCGGTGACACCCACCTGGACCGCGGCCTCCCGACCGGAGCACGGGCCGTCCCCCCTGCACGGCTGCTGGCGCCCCGACGCCCATCCGCAGCTCAGCGCTGGAGGCTGTGCCCCCGGGCGACGTAGGCCTCCATCTCGGCACGGGGGACCATGCTGCCCCCCGTCGCCCAGGCGATGTGCGTGGCCCGGGAGAGCCGGGCATCATCCAGACCCATCCGCTCGCGGTACTCCCCCGCCTCCACCACCCGCCCGATGCCGACCAGGCCGGCCGTGGAGGAGGGCTCGATGTCGATGCCCTCGGAGTCGTGGAGCTAGGCGACCAGGCGGTAGAAGTGGTCGTCGTCCACGGTCATGTAGCCGTCCACCAGGTGCTGCATCGCCGGGCCGACGAAGCCGGAGGGCCGGGCGCACGCGAGCCCATCGGCTGCCGTCACGTTGTCGATCCCGAAGTCCAGGACCGAGGTCCGGCTGTGCAGACCCGTCCGGACCCCCAGGAACATGCTCGGGCAGTGGGTCGGTTCGGCGAAGACCAGGTGGACGTCGTCCCCGAACTCCACCCTGAGGCCGAACCCGACACCCCCGGGCCCGCCACCCACCCCGCAGGGCAGGTGGACGAAGAGGGGGTGGTCGTGGTCCACGGGCACGTCGAGGGCCTGCAGCTGTCCCGCCAGGCGGTGGGCGGCCGCGGCGTAGCCGAGGAAGAGGGTGCGTGAGTTCTCGTCGTCGACGAAGTGGCACCTCGGGTCCGACTCCGCCTGGGCACGGCCCTGCCGCACCGCCTCTGAGTAGTCGCCCCGGTGCTCGATGACCTCGACCCGGCTGGCCCGGAGCCTGTCCTTCTTCCACTGACGGGCGTCGGCGGACATGTGCACCGTCGCCCGGAAGCCGAGTTCGGCGCTCATGATGCCGATGGACAGTCCGAGATTCCCGGTGGATCCCACAGCGACCCCGTACTGCCCGAAGAAGTCCGTGAAGCGGCTCGAGTCGAGGACCGCGTAGTCGTCGTCGAGGTGCAGCATCCCCGCCTCCAGTGCCAGGTGCTCCGCGAAAGCGAGGACCTCGTGGATGCCGCCACGTGCCTTGATGGAGCCGGACACCGGCAGTTCGCTGTCGAGCTTGAGCCACAGGTTCCCCGGGAGCCCACGCCCGGCGTCGGCCTCGAGACGCTCCTTCATCGCGGGGACCGCCACCAGCGGCGACTCGACGATGCCCGCCGTCCTGCGGGTGTCCGGGAAGACGCGGGCCAGGTAAGGGGCGAAGCGCCTCATGCGCGCGGAGGCTCCGCGGATGTCCTCCGCACTCAGGCCGACCTCGGGGAGCGCGCGGGAAGTCGGACTGAGCGCGGGGTTGAACCACTGGGTCTCGCGGTACTCGGTCAGGGCGCCGATCTCGGGGGCCTGGGTGATCCA
>JAKECL010000090.1 GCA_030460725.1 Propionibacterium sp. | reverse complement strand
AACAGCGACCGACCGACATCCCACACGGCCCGGGGCAGACGGACCACCACGGATGTGGTGCCCGTGAAGTACTGCCAGGTGGCCGACACCACGTCCCCGGGTCCCGCATGGACGAAGTCGTACCCCGCGAGGATCCCGATGGCCCATCCACCCTCGGCATTGCGCACGGGAGTGACACTGAGGTCGACCAACTGCCCGTCGCGCTCCACCACGACGCTCACCTCAGCGCCGGTGGAGTCGGCGATCTGCTCCCGTACATCGGACCAGGTCGGGGTCTCCTCTCCGTTCCAGGACACGATCCGGTCCCCCGCCCGCATCCCTGCCCGGCTGGCCGGGCCCGTCACGTCACCGGAGGTGGTGTGGACGGTGGGGGTGACCTCCTGGAGTCGGGTCGAGGGGGTTGCGCTGCCGATTCCCATCATGGCCACAGCAAGCAGGACGACACAGATGAGGAGGTTCATCACCGGCCCGCCCAGCATGACGACGACCTTGCGGGGAGCGGACAGGCGGTGGAAGGCGTGGGCCTCCTGCCCCTCGGGTACCTCCGCCGCACTGGCCAGACGCGCCTCCTGGGCCAGGGTCGGGCGACCCTTGCGGTTCAGGGTCGGGGTGCCCGCCCGCGCGGGAGCGAACATGCCGACGATGCGCACGTAGCCGCCCAGCAGGACCGCACGCACCATGTACGTTGTTCCCCTCCAGGCCCTCTGCCACAGGATCGGACCGAAACCCACGGAGTAGACGGGCACCAGGACACCGAAGCGCTTGGCCGGCACCATGTGCCCGATCTCGTGGAGCGCGACCGAGACCACCAGACCCACCACGACCACGAGGACGCCCAGCAGGAAACTCACCGTTGACGCTCCACGGCCTCGCGCGCCCGCGCCCGGGCCCACTCCTCCACAGCCAGGACATCGTCCAGCGAGGGCTCGGCGACGCCCTCGTGGGCACCCACCACCTCCACCAAGGTGTCGACGATGCCCAACCACGGCAGCTCCCCACCCAGGAAGGCCTCGACGAGGACCTCGTTGGCGGCGTTCAGCACGGCGGGATGCGTCGGCGATGCGGCCACTGCACGGCGAGCCAGCGAGATCGCCGGGAACGTGGTGTCGTCCACGGGTTCGAAGGTCCATGACTGGGCGGCGTCCCAACCCAGCGGATGCTCCACATGTTCCAGACGCTCGGGCCACGCCAGTCCCAGTGCAATGGGAAGACGCATGTCGGGGGGAGAAGCTTGGGCGATGGTCGCACCGTCGCGCCAGGTGACCATCGAGTGGACGATGGACTGCGGGTGGACGCTGGTGAGGATGTGCTCCGCGGGCACGTCGAAGAGCAGGTGCGCCTCGATGAGTTCCAGCCCCTTGTTGACCAGGGTCGAGGAGTTGATGGTGACCACCGGTCCCATGGACCAGGTGGGATGGGACAGTGCCTGTTCGGGCGTGACATCGGCCAGCTCCGCCCTCGTGCGCCCACGGAAGGGACCACCGGAGGCGGTGAGCACCAGGTCCGCCACCTCGGAGCGGCCCGAGAGCACAGGAGAGGTCAGGCCTCGTTCGTGCACGCCGGAGGCCAGCGACTGGGCAATGGCGGAGTGCTCGGAGTCCACGGGGACCACCTGCCCCGGGCGACGCAGGGCTGCACGCACCAGGGCGCCCCCCACCACCAGGGACTCCTTGTTCGCCAGGGCCAGGTCCGCCCCGCTGTGCAATGCAGCCAGGGTCGGGCCCAGTCCGACGCCCCCGGTGATGCCGTTGAGGACCACGGCCTCCGGGAAGCCGCCGGCGACCTGGGTGGCGGCGTCGGGACCGCACAGGACCTCGGGGGTGCGTACGAGGGTGGGGTGGCGCTGCGCCAGGGCACGCAGGAACGGTTCGGGTGTCTGTGCGGCCAGTGCGACCACCTCGACCCCGTGGGCGGCGACCTGGTCGGCCAGGAGCTCCGGATGGGCGCCCCCTGCCGCCAGCGCCCGCACCCGGAACCGGCCCGGGTGGGAGTCGATGACGTCGAGTGCCTGGGTGCCGATGGAGCCGGTGGAACCCAGGATGACGACGTCGCGTGGCATCGCCGTGGACGTGGGTGTGGCGGGCACGCGGGGTTCCGTCACGGTCAGCTGACCGCCAGGAGGATCTCCACGGCACGCCCGAGGTAGGCGTCCACCGGGCCCTCCGCGTAGGCGCGCCGTCCCTTGGCCGGGGGGAAGACCGAGTGGCGGATGTCCTCCACCGTGATCTCTCCACGCTCGTCGAAGTAGTCGGCGAGACGGTCCAGGAGGTCATCCACCGCCTCGGCCTCGTAGCCTCGACCCCGGTCAGGGTGGCTGAAACGCTCACCCCGGGGGCGCAGCAGGCGGGGGTAGAGGGTGGTGGCGCGGTCCGCGACGCGCTCGAACCACGCGTTCTCCCCGTTGACGGCCACGTGGTCGGCACGGTCGCGCTGCACGAACGCCGCCTCGAGCCTGTTCATGGCGGAGTCCACCGCTTCGATGCGGTATCCGTTGCGACGCAGGGCGAAAGTCGCCTGGCGCACCTGGTCGGCACTGAACTGCTCCGCGGGAACACCACCCTCGTAGGCTCTGCGGGCGTCCTCGAAGAACGCATCGACCGACTCGGGGTCATACCCCTTGCGGAAGATCGTGACGCGGGGGAACGCGTCGGTCATCGTGCCTCCTCGGTGTCGGGGCCAGCGGCCTGTCGGGTCGCAGGGTGTACTGACTCGCGCTGTCGGACAGCGGTCGCGAGTTGCCCGCAGGCGCCGTCGATGTCGGACCCGCGAGTGTCACGGATCGTGGTCACGATACCGCTCGCCCGCAGGGTCTCCACGAACTCATTCTGCGCGCGTCGCGTCGACGCCGTCCAGATCGAGCCTGGAGTGGGGTTCAGGGGGATCGGGTTGACATGGGCCCAGCCGTGTCCGCGCCTGTTGAGTTCGTCCGCGAGGAGCTGTGCACGCCACACCTGGTCGTTCATGTCACGGATCAGCGCGTACTCGATGGAGACCCTGCGCCCCGTGGCCACGAAATAGCGCCGGGCAGCGTCCAGCAGCTCACCCACCTTCCACCGGGAGTTGATGGGGATCAGCTCGTCGCGCAGATCGTCGTCGGGGGCATGCAGGGAGACGGCCAGGGTCACCGGAAGTCCCTCGCGGGCCAGCTTGTCGATGGCGGGCACCAGTCCCACGGTGGAGACGGTGATGTTGCGCGCGGACATCCCGAACCCCTCGGGAACCGGATCCACCAGCCGGTGCACTGCCTGGATGACGGATCGGTAGTTGGCCATGGGTTCACCCATGCCCATGAAGACGACATTGCTCAGGCGGGTGGGGCCTCCGGAGAGCGCCCCCTCGGCGCAGGCGCGGTGGGCCAGTCGGACCTGCTCGATGATCTCACCGGTGGAGAGGTTGCGGGTCAGGCCCATCTGGCCGGTGGCGCAGAAGGGACACGCCATCCCGCACCCCGCCTGGGAGGAGATGCACAGGGTGGTACGGGAGGGGTAGCGCATGAGCACCGACTCCACGCGTGCACCGTCGAAGAGCTCCCAGAGCTGTTTGATGGTCTCACCGTCATCGGCCCTCAGCGAGGTCACCTCACGAGTGAGGGCAGGCATGAGGGTGTCGGTGACCGATGGGGCCATGGAGGCGGGCAGGTCGCTCATCTCCTGAGGATCGGCCGTGAAGTGCTCGAAGTAGTGCCGGGAGAGCTGGTCTGCTCGGAAGGCGGGCAGGCCCTGCTCCTTCAGCACGGCCTTGCGTCCCGCCAGGTCCGTGTCCACCAGGTGCGAGGGCGCCTTGCCGCGTCTGCGGGCCGTGAAGGAGATGACCGGGCGTGCATCCGGGGTGGAGGCACCCTCTGGGGGTTGCTCGGTGGGGCGGACCTCACGCCGACCGATGTTGATGTCCGTACGTGCCATCTGAGTCACCATTCCAGAGCGGTCCTGAGGACCAGGTAGAGGACAGGGGCAGTCATCAGCAAGGAGTCCATGCGGTCCAACACCCCACCGTGTCCCGGCAGGAGGTTGGACATGTCCTTCAGTCCTGTCTCACGTTTGATTGCGGACTCCGTCAGGTCACCGACGGTACCCACCACGGCCGCGGTCGCACCCGCAAGGAGGCCCCACCACCACTGGGCTCCCAGCGCCATCAGGGAGGCCACCCCGACCGCACTGCACATGAGGACGGAGCCGGCGAAGCCCTCCCAGGACTTGTGGGGCGACAGACGCGGGGTCATCGGATGCCTGCCGAAGAGCACACCCGCTGCCCACCCCCCGATGTCATTGGAGACGGTGACCGCCACGTACGCCGCCACCACCGCCGCACTCGCTGACTCCGAGCGCATGAGCAGCACGAAGGCGGCGAGGAAGGGGACGTAGACGGCGCAGAACACGGAAGTGACGACGTCACTGAGAGTGGAGGTTCCCCTGTCCTCCATCAACCGCCACGCAATGATGACGAAGACCGTGAGGAACAGCGAGACCAGCAGTGCCTCCGGACCCAGGGTCCAGGCGCTGACCAGGATGCCGACCGTCCCCACGTAGAGCGGGGGCATCGTCACTGCGACACCGATGCGTGCGAACGCTCCGCCGAGCTCCCACGTGGCCATCAGGCAGAGCACGACGACCAGGGTGAGGAAAGCCGGGGTCCAGTACACCAAGCCCAGTGCCAAGGCACCGATGAGCACCACCGCCGTGGTGACGGCGGCGGGCAGATTGCGTCCCGCCCGCCCGGAGGCGGGCAGTTGTGCGTGGTCCTGGGTCGGCCCGGGTCGCAGGATGCGATCCGCGCGGGACCGGGTCGGCTCGGTCACCATCAGATCGTCAGGAGCTCGCTCTCCTTGGTGGTGAGCAGCTCGTCGACCTCCTCGACATGGCTCTTGGTCAGGGACTCCAGTGACTTCTCGGCGCGGTCGACCTCGTCCTCGCCCGCCTCTCCGTCCTTCTTCAGGCGGTCCAGCTGGTCCTTGGCCTTGCGGCGGATCCCGCGAACGCTCACCCGGGCATCCTCGGCCTTGGTCTTGGCCTGCTTGACGTACTCGCGGCGACGTTCCTCGGTGAGGGCGGGCAGGACCACGCGGATCACGTTGCCGTCATCGGTGGGATTGACTCCCAGGTCCGACTCGCGCAGCGCCTTGAGGATCTCCTGGGTCGCGGTGCGGTCGAAGGGGGAGATCAGGACGGTGCGCGCCTCGGGGATCTGGAAGGAGGCCAGCTGTTGCATGGGGGTGGGCGCACCGTAGTATTCCACCGGGATGTGCTGGAACATACCAGAGTTGGCGCGCCCGGTACGGATGTTCCCGAACTCGCTGCGGGCGACCTCGACCGCCCGGTCCATCTTGTCCTCTGCGTCGAGCAGGATGTCGTCGATCACGGTTGCTCCTTCGTCTGTGCGGGTTCGGCGCTCACCAGCGTACCGATTGCGTCGCCGAGCAGTGCCTTCGTGACATTGCCCGGCTGGGTCATGCCGAAGACACGCATGGTCAGCCCGTTCTCCTGCCCCAGGGCGAAGGCGGCGGCATCGACCACGCGCAACCCCTGGGCGAGGGCCTCGGCGTACGTGAGGAAGTCCAGTCGTCGGGCCTCGGGGTTGGTGTTGGGATCGTCGTCGTAGACGCCGTCCACCCCGTTCTTGGCGACGAGCAGCTCGTCACAGTGGGTCTCCAGGGCGCGCTGGGCCGAGACGGTGTCGGTGGAGAAGTAGGGCATCCCTGCGCCCGCTCCGAACACGACCACACGCCCCTTCTCCATGTGTCGGATGGCACGCAGAGGGATGTAGGGTTCGGCCACCTGCTGCATGGCGATGGCACTCTGCACCCGCGAGGCGACCCCCGACTGCTCGATGAAGTCCTGGAGTGCCAGGGCGTTCATCACCGTGCCCAGCATGCCCATGTAGTCCGCGCGTGCCCGGTCCATTCCCGAGCGGGACAGTTCGGCACCGCGGAAGAAGTTGCCGCCGCCCACCACCACGGCCACCTCCACACCCGCGCGCACCGCCACGGCGATCTGCTCGGCGATGCCGCGCACGACCGTGGGGTCCAGTCCGACGCGTCCACCTCCGAAGGCCTCCCCTGACAGCTTCAGCAGGACACGGCGACGTTTCTGGTCGTTCATCTGCGGACTCCTCCGGATCGGGGTGAAGGGATCGGATGCGGTGATGGCCCCGCCCGGGGGCGGGGCCATCACCTGTGGTTCAGGAACCGACGTGGACGCGGACGAACTCCGTGACGGAGGCCCCCGCTTCCTTCAGGACCTTGCCCACCGTCTTGGAGGGATCGCGGGCGAAGTCCTGGTCGACCAGGGCATTGTCCTTGAAGAAGGCGTTGAGGCGACCCTCGACGATCTTCGGGACGATCTTCTCCGGCTTGCCCTCCTGCAGGGTGAGCTTCTCCAGGGTCGCGCGCTCCTTGTCCAGCACCTCGGCGGGGACGTGGTCCCGGTCCAGGTAGAGAGGCTGGAACGCTGCGATGTGCATCGCGATGTCATGGGCCACGGGGGCGCCGGCGGCGTCGGTGACCACGAAGACGCCCACCTGGGGGGGCAGGTCGGGGCTGGTCTGGTGCAGGTAGAGGTCGACGTGCTCGCCCTCGACCCGGACCAGGCGCGTGACCTCGATCTTCTCACCGATGACGGCGCCCATGGTGTTGACGGCGTCCTGCACGGTGCCCTCACCCAGGGGGGCGGCCAGCAGGGCCTCCAGGTCCGTGGCACCGGAGGCGACAGCGGCCTCAAGCACGGAGTTCGCGAAGTCGATGAACTTCTGGTTCTTGGCCACGAAATCGGTCTCGGAGTTGACCTCGACCATCACGCCGACGGTGGCGTCGTTGACGACGGTCGCGGCGATGAGCCCGGCGGAGGCCACACGGTCCTCACGCTTGGACAGGGACTTCAGCCCCTTGAGCCGGATGACCTCCAGGGCCTTGTCGAGGTCACCCTCGGCCTCCGTCAGGGCCTTCTTGACATCCATCATTCCGGCGCCGGTCTGCTCGCGCAGAGCCTTGACGTCAGCAGCGGTGAAATTCGCCATTGATGTGTCTCCTTTCAGTGAAGAGAGTCAGTCCTGGGGGGCGGCGGCCGGGGCCGGGGGCGGGGGGGGGGGAG
>JAKECL010000089.1 GCA_030460725.1 Propionibacterium sp. | reverse complement strand
CGGTAACCCACGCCCAGTTCCGGTAACCCACACCAAAGAAGGGAGTCCGGCCCCAGGATGTGTGGGAGTCCGGGTCCGGGACGGGAGGGGCCCGGCCCTGCAGGGGCCCGTGTTTCGCGGTGTCTCCCCTCCCGGTGTCTCGCCCAGCGCGAAACAGGGCGCGGGCACGTGGGCCGACGGGGACGCCGCGGACCACGGGCCGTAGGCTGGGGACATGATGGTGATCCCGGCTGACCTGCCCTCCGAACTGGCCCCCGTCGCATGGATGCTCGGCTCCTGGCGCGGATGGGGGATGCTGGCCTCCCCGGGTGAGGAACCCGACCGCGTCGTCGTGGAGGAGGTCGAGGCGGACATCGTCGGCGCCCAGATGCGCATGGTGACCACCGTGCGTGAGGGCATCACCCGTGACGGGATCGACCCGATGCTGGACGCCGCCGAGGGGCTCGCCCACATCGTTCCCGGCGACATCCAGCGCCAGGAGACCCTCTACCTCAAGGTGCTCCCGGGCTCGGGTCACCTGCCCGCGCCGGGGGAGTACGAACCCCGAGAGCTCATGGCCTCTGGCTCAGACATGGACGGATTCGCCATCCTGTGGGCCGGGGTCGACATGGGGCCACGCGTCCAACTGGTCTCCGACGCAATTGCCCGGGACTCGCAGGCGGAGCCCGTGGAGCACCTGGCCCGCATGTACGGGATGGTGGCCGGTGAGCTCATGTGGACCCAGGAGCGAACCCTCAGTGGCGCCGAGGCAGTCATCGACCTCTCCGGGCGTCTGATGCGCACAGCCCATGCCCGCACTGCTTCCGGTGAGGAGGTCGACGCCTCCGACCTCTCACCCCAGGGCGCGGACCCGCGTTTCGATGTGGCACCGGATACCGGGATCACCCCGGAAGGCACGGACACGGGGAAGGGCGCGCGCGATGAGTGAACGGAGCGCCAGGACCGGGACCACCCCGGGCGGACCGGACGGTGGAGTCCTCGGAGCATCCGACCACGACGCACCCGAGGCGCACACCCCGGAACCGGACACCTCCGAGCGCACCACATGGCGTTCCCCCCTGCTGGACATCGAGCGCGCCGTTGCCGGCGAGGGCGAGCTGTCGGGCATCCCCCTGCACTTCGGTGATCCCTCGGGGGAGCAGTGGGCGTTGGAGGCAGGACACGGTCTGGTCGACCGGTCCGACTTGGGCGTCGTCACCGTCTCCGGGGTCGACCGGCAGACCTGGCTGACCTCCATCTCCTCCCAGGTCCTCACGGGCATGGGCCCCGGGGACTCGCGGGAGATGCTGGTCCTGGACCCCCAGGGGCACATCGAACATGCCGCAGCGGTGGCCGATGACGGCACGACGACCTGGCTGGTGACGGAGGGGGACCACGCCGCCTCCCTTGCACAGTGGCTGGACTCCATGCGTTTCGCCCTGCGTGTGGAGGTCGGCGTCCGCGAGGACGTGGCGGTCCTGGGCACGGCCACGCCCGCCAGCCTCCCGCACACCGGGGAAGCCCCGGACTCGATGAGTGACCTGCCCGGTGTGATCCTGACGTGGGACGACCCGTGGCCCGGTGTCACCGAGGGCGGTACCGAGTACCACCGCGGCCCCCACCCAGGGGCAGCGACGCGCATGCACCTGCACCTGGTGGAGCGCTCCCGGCTCGGGGAGGTCGTCGACACCTGGCTGGCCGCCCCCGGACGCCGCCCCGCGGGGCTGCTGGCATGGGAGGCGCTGCGCATCGCGTCGTGGCGCCCGCGGGTGGGACGTGACGGCGATGCGCGCGCCATCCCCGCAGAGCTGGACTGGCTGCGCACCGCCGTGCACATCCACAAGGGCTGCTACCGCGGGCAGGAGTCTGTCGCGCGTGTGCTGAACCTGGGACGCCCCCCTCGAAGACTCGTCTTCCTGCAATTGGACGGATCCCGCGGTGACCTGCCCGAGCCCGGTGCCCCCATCATGCGTGGCGGACGCCAGGTGGGAGTGGTGACCTCCGTGGCCCGCCACGCCGACATGGGACCCATTGCCCTGGCACTGGTGGCCCGCAACCTGCCCGCCGGAACCGTGCTGGACCTCGACGGGGTGGCTGCTGCCCAGGAGGTCATCGTCGCGCCGGACGGCAAGGCTGCGGACTCCCCCCAGGAGCGTCCCGGATCCGGACTGTCGAATCCCGCGCTGCGCCACCGCGATGTGCGGGGTACCGGCTCAGGTGGCCTGGGACCGGCGCTCTGATGCGCGCGGTCCTGCAACGGGTGACCCGGGCGGCAGTCAGTGTGGAAGGCCAGGTGGTCGGTGCGATCGACCGTCCCGGCCTGGTGGCGCTGGTGGGGGTGGCCCGGGATGACGGTCCCACCCAGGTGGAGACCGTGGTCCGCAAGATCGCGGAACTGCGGATCCTGGAGGGGGAGCGGTCCGTGGAGGACGCCGGTGCCGCGGTGCTGGTGGTCTCCCAGTTCACGCTCTACGGGGACACCCGCAAGGGCAGACGTCCCTCCTGGTCCCACGCAGCACCGGGTGCACAGGCCGAACCGCTGGTCGACGCCGTCGTGGAGGGTCTGCGCGCCCGCGGCATCGAGGTCGCCACGGGGCGCTTCGGTGCCATGATGCAGGTCGAACTCGTCAACGACGGGCCCTTCACCGTCCTGGTCGAGGCCGACTGAGTCCGGCCGCTCCCCGGGACCGGTCAGGAGGCGAGGGGAACCTCGATGCCGTGCGTGGTTCCTGCCGTCTCCACCTCGGCGGGCACCAGGGGCACCGCCAGGTCCGAGTCCTCCCAGGCGTCACTGACTCCCGCACGTACGGGCCCGCTGGTGTGGGTGCGCAGGAATGCCACCACGCGCCGCATTGCCGTCCTGGCCTGTGGCGTGTTCAGGTCCAGTTGGTACTCGTGGGCGATTGCCCGGGGTGTCGTCGCTTGCGGGAAGAACAGGGCCTCCACGTCCGCACCGACCGCCCGCATGGCCGCCACCATGGAATGGGAGTGGACTCCGAGGTTGTCCCACGGTCCGGTGGTGACGAAGGTCGGGGGGAACTGGGCGGTGACATTGTGGGGGACGGACGCCCACTCACAGCACGGGTCCCGGTCGTAGTCGCGGCGCCCGATGTAGGCGGACAGGACGGTGCGGACGTACCAGCCCTCACCCACTCCTCCCAGCCCGCCCTGCAGGCCGTGGGCCATGGTGAGGTCCAGGGCACCGCTGGCCAGGACGACTCCCCGGAGCTGGTCACGGCGCAGCGCTGCGGGCAGTCGCGCCGATGCCGCATACCCTGCGTCCGTGATGGCCAGTGCCGCCTGCGCCGCGATGTGGGCACCCGCGGAATCGCCGAAGAGGACGATCTGGTCGGGGTCGATGTGATGGATGCGCGCGACGTCGGGCCGGGTGAGGAACTCCAGCGCCCGGTTCAGTTGGACAACGGGTCCGGGGTAGCGCGCCTCCGGTGCCTTCGTGTACTCGATGCTCACCGTGGTGAAGCCGTGGGAGGCGACCACCGCCAGGTAGTCGTCCAGCATGTCCTTGGTGCCGTTGATGAACCCCCCACCGTGGACGCACACCAGTGTGGGCAGCGCATCAGGGGCATCGGTGGGACGGAAGACGTCCAGGCGACCGTCAGGGTCTTCGGCGTCGTGGACCAGGTCGAAGGTGGCGGTGACGTCGTCGGGGACGAAGTGGGCGGTGTCGGGTCCGTTGCCACCGAAGAGCCGGGAGACGGTGCGGATGGTGTGGACGGCCACCCTGTTGGAGACCTGGAGTGCGGTCAGGGTGGTGGCTGCGGTGGCGGCCAGTGAGCCGACGACCCCCAGCCCGACCTGCCCGACGCGTACCCAGGTGCGTCGCTGCGACCCGGTCGCGAGCGGTGACCCGCCCAGTGCCACTGAACTCATCTGTCTCCTGACATCGATGCTGTGTCCCTCCCGCTCTCCGCGCCCGGTCTCGGGGAGGCAGGTGGGTCCTCGTGGTGGGGCGGGCTCCGTGTCCGGCGCCCGCGGCGTGGTGACGCCGGGCGGATCGCCGAGGCTGTCGGACTCTCCTGCCGTCACTGCGCCGGACCGTCCCACCGTGTGGCGCGGATCCGCGTGCGTGTCGACCGCGAGGTGTCCTCCCCAGAATGCTAGGTCCGTGAGCGTAGGCCGCAAGTGCGCGGACCCGGATGTGAGGTGATCGCCAAGGGGTGGAAGCGCCCGCTCGATCGCTCCGGTGCTGCCCGGAGTGCCTGCGACCAGCGCGGGGATGGCGTGCGGGGTCCTCGGCCCGCACGAGGGCGGCGCCGACCTGGTCCACCCCTCGGTCATCCGGACGCGGGAGTGGGCCAGCCGCGGACACCGTCGTCAACCGTCTCGGCCCAGCGGCTCGGCAGCGCGGGGTGCCCGGGAGCGGGTCCGGTCCACGCCCCTGCCACCCGCGAGGTCACGCCTTGAGTGAACAGCGTCGCCACCCGCGCAGGCACCCCGTAGTGTGGGGACCAGTTCATCAGCGCCACCGTGCGCCCGCCATCCACTGAGGAGGATGCATGTTCGAACGGTTCACCGACCGAGCGAGGCGCGTCGTCGTCCTGGCGCAGGACGAGGCCCGCGGCCTCAACCACAACTACATCGGGACCGAGCACCTGCTCCTCGGCCTCATCACCGAGGGTGAGGGCGTGGCCGCCAAGGCCCTGGACATGATGGAGATCAAGCGCGACGACGTGCGCGCCGCCGTCATCGACATCATCGGCGAGGGCGAGAAGCCCGTCGAGGGCCACATCCCCTTCACCCCGCGCGCCAAGCGAGTCTTCGAGCTGTCCCTGCGCGAGGCCCTGCAGCTCGGCCACAACTACATCGGCACCGAGCACCTCCTGCTCGGCCTGCTCAAGGAGGGCGAGGGCGTGGCTGCCCAGGTCCTCACCAAGCTCGGGGCGGACCTGGGCCAGGTCCGCCAGACCGTCATCCAGCTGCTCTCGGGCTACCAGCGCCAGGGCGGGGAGGGCGAGGGACGCGAGGCCGTCGGCGTCACCGGTGCCCCCGTGCGCGACGCCGGACAGACGAACTCCGCCATCCTGGAGCAGTTCGGACGCAACCTCACCCAGGCCGCACGCGAAGGCAAGCTCGACCCCGTCATCGGACGCAAGACCGAGATGGAACGCGTCATGCAGGTCCTCTCGCGTCGCACCAAGAACAACCCCGTCCTCATCGGCGAGCCCGGCGTGGGCAAGACCGCCGTGGTGGAGGGCCTCGCCCAGGCCATCGTGCGCGGCGACGTGCCCGAGACCATCAAGGACAAGCAGATCTACAGCCTGGACATGGGCTCCCTGGTGGCCGGCTCCCGCTACCGCGGCGACTTCGAGGAGCGCCTGAAGAAGGTCCTCAAGGAGATCCGCACCCGGGGCGACATCATCCTCTTCATCGACGAGATCCACACCCTGGTCGGGGCGGGCGCCGCCGAGGGGTCCATTGACGCCGCCCAGATGCTCAAGCCCATGTTGGCCCGCGGCGAGCTCCAGACCATCGGCGCGACCACCATGGACGAGTACCGCAAGTACATCGAGAAGGACGCGGCCCTGGAACGCCGCTTCCAGCCGGTGAAGGTCTCCGAGCCCTCCGTGGAGGAGACGGTCGCCATCCTCAAGGGACTGCGCGACCGCTACGAGGCCCACCACCGCGTCATCATCACCGACGAGGCCATCAAGGCGGCGGCCGAGCTCGCGGACCGCTACGTCTCCGACCGCTTCCTGCCCGACAAGGCCATCGACCTCATGGACGAGGCGGGTGCGCGACTGCGCATCGCCCGCATGACCGCTCCCCCGGAGCTGCGCGAACTCGACGAGAAGATCGCCGAGGTGCGCCGCGCCAAGGAGTCGGCGATCGATGACCAGGACTTCGAGCGCGCAGCCTCCCTGCGTGACGAGGAGCAGAAGCTCGGCGAGGCCCGCCAGGCCAAGGAGAAGGCCTGGAAGGGCGGGGACCTGGACGACATCGCCGAGGTCACCGATGAGGAGATCGCGCAGGTCCTGGCCATGTCCACCGGCATCCCGGTGTTCAAGCTCACCGAGACCGAGACCGCGAAGCTCCTGCACATGGAGGATGAGCTGCACAAGCGCGTCATCGGTCAGGACGAGGCCGTCAAGGCCCTGTCCCAGTCGATCCGGCGCACCCGTTCGGGTCTGAAGGATCCCAAGCGTCCCGGCGGTTCCTTCATCTTCGCCGGGCCCACCGGCGTGGGCAAGACGGAACTGGCCAAGGCGCTCGCGGAGTTCCTCTTCGGCGACGAGGACGCCCTGATCCAGCTCGACATGTCGGAGTTCTCCGAGAAGCACACGGCCTCGCGTCTCTTCGGTGCGCCCCCCGGCTACGTCGGCTACGACGAGGGCGGGCAGCTCACCGAGAAGGTGCGTCGTCGTCCCTTCTCCGTCGTCCTCTTCGACGAGGTCGAGAAGGCCCACCCCGACATCTTCAACTCCCTGCTGCAGATCCTGGAGGAGGGGCGCCTCACCGACTCCCAGGGCCGCGTGGTGGACTTCAAGAACACCGTGATCATCATGACCACGAACCTGGGCACCCGCGACATCAACAAGGGGGTGCTCACCGGCTTCCAGTCCTCCGACAACCTCACCCACGACTACTCGCGGATGAAGGCCAAGGTCAACGAGGAACTCAAGCAGCACTTCCGCCCCGAGTTCCTCAACCGCGTGGACGACGTCATCGTCTTCCCGCCGCTGACCAAGGACCAGATCAAGCACATCGTCGACCTGATGATCGCGAAGCTGGCCAAGCGCATGAAGGAGCAGGACATGGAGCTCCAGCTCACCGACGAGGCGCGCGACCTGCTGGCCGACCGCGGCTTCGACCCGGTGCTCGGCGCGCGTCCCCTGCGTCGCGCCATCCAGCGCGACATCGAGGACGCACTGTCCGAGCGGATCCTCTTCGGGGAGATCACGCCCGGCCAGGTCGTCACCGTGGGGGTCTCCGGGGAGGGCGCCGAGCGCGAGTTCACCTTCTCCGGCGGCGCGGTCGCAGTGGCAGAGCCGGTGGAGGCCGCGAACTGAGTGGAGTCCGGGGCCCGGTGGGGTCCGGACATGACCGGGGCGGGCGGCCGGCACCGGCCGGCGCCGCCGCCCCCCCCG
>JAKECL010000557.1 GCA_030460725.1 Propionibacterium sp. | reverse complement strand
GGCTGGGGCGGCAGGGACAGGGCCGTGACGGACTCGGCGGAGCCGGGGCCACGTGTTCATCCCAGTACCCCCGTCATCGCCCACAGGTGGGGGACCGCGAAGGAGAGCAGCAGGATGCCCACCACCCCCACCAGGAGCCCGATGCGCACCATCGACGCCGTGGGCACGACGCCAGTGGCGTGGGCAATGGCATTGGGGGGTGTGGAGATCGGCAGGCACATCCCCAGTGAGCAGGCCAGCGCCAGGACCAGCGCCACCTCCCCCGCCGAGTGGGGCACAGTGGCGGCGACACCGACCCCCATGGGCACCAGGAGGTTCGCTGCGGCGGTGGAGGAGATGAAGTTCGAGACGACCCAGGCGAGACCGGCCAGTACCGAGAGGACCATCACCACGGGGATCGCACTCCAGTCGACCAGCGCGATGATCCAGCGGTCCAGGCCCGTGTGCCCCACACCCGCGCCCAGCGCGATACCACCGGCGACCAGCCAGAGCACCGGCCAGTCGAGGGACTTCACATCGTCGCCGTCCATGATCCTCAGGGACAGGAGCGCCACCACGGCGATGAGGCCGACGGTCGAGGAGGGGATGGCGTGGAGGGGCTCGCTCATCCACAGGATGATCGTCCCCAGGGCGACGACGTAGAAGGCGAGGGCCTTGGCAGAGGTCTGGAAACGCGCGGAGGTGTCGATGTCGAACACGGTGGAGGCCGGGACGTAGCGCAGGCAGATGTGGACCCACGCGATGACCAGGAGGAGCAGGACCAGCGGCAGGGAGAGGACGACCCAGTCGAAGAAGGTCAGGCGGACCCCGGCCTGCTGGAGGACACCCAGGGCGATGGCGTTGGGCGGGGTGCCCACCGGTGTGGCCATGCCCCCCACGCTGGCGGCCACCGGGATCGCCAGCGCCACCCCGGTGCGGGTGCCGGGCTCAGGGAGGGCGCGGATGACGGGGATCATCACGGCGAACATGGTGGCGGTGGTGGCCGTGTTCGACATGATCATGCCGAGCACGGCGGTGATGCCCATGATGCCGAGCACCGTGAGGCGGGGATGTCCCGCGAGGGGACGCAGGAGGCGTGCGGACATGGCCCGTCCGACGTCGAACTTGCCCGCCCCGTCCGCGATCATGAACCCCCCGAGGAAGAGGATGATGACCGGACTGGCCAGCGCCCCGAAGTACTCGGCGGCGGCGGGGGAGCCGTCAGGGACGGGCAGGAGCCCGTCCGAGGAGACCAGGAGCACCTCAGCGAGGATGACGCCCATGGAGGTGGCCACCAGTGGCACGGCCTCCGTCACCCACAAGATGATGGCCGCCAGGAAGATCCCGAGCATGCGCTCGCCGGAAGGTTCGAGTCCGGGGATGTCCATGACCATGGTGCCCGCGAGCGCGAGGACGGCACCGACCACGCCGATGAGGGTTCGCGGACGAGGGCGACGCGAGTTCAGATGCGTGCGGACCCTGTCTCGGCGCCGGGTGCGCCCGGCCGTGGGGGCGGGTGACTCTGGCACGGAGTGGTACGCCTCTCGCTCGGGGTGTCGCGGGTGGTTCCCACC
>JAKECL010000556.1 GCA_030460725.1 Propionibacterium sp. | reverse complement strand
GGAGTGGGGTGCCTAGACTGGGTCCATGAGCATTCTCGTCTGTGGCGGCGCCGGCTACATCGGTGCACACGTGGTCCGACTCCTCCAACAGCGTGGTGAGAAGGTGGTCGTTGCCGATGACCTCTCCTACGGCAAGGCCTCGCGCATCGGGGACGCGAAGCTGGTGAAGATCGATGCCGCATCCGATGCGGCGCGTCAGGTGCTCTCCGACACGATGGTCGACGAGGACGTCACGGCCGTCATCCATTTTGCGGCCCGCAAGCAGGTGGGCGAGTCGATGGAGCGTCCCGCCTGGTACTACCAGCAGAACGTCGGCGGACTGGCGAACATGCTGCTGGCCATGGAGGACGCCGGGGTCGACCAGATGATCTTCTCCTCCTCCGCGGCTGTCTACGGCATGCCTCCGGTGGACGTGGTCGGTGAGGACATCGAGAAGCACCCGATCAATCCCTACGGGGAGACGAAGCTGATCGGTGAGTGGATGATGGCTGACTGCGAGCGCGCCTGGGGCCTGAACTGGATCGGGCTGCGCTACTTCAACGTCGCAGGTGCCGGGTGGCCGGACCTGGAGGATCCGGCGACCCTGAACCTGGTGCCCATGGTGCTCGATCGGATCGCGCGTGGTGAGTCCGCGAAGATCTTCGGCACCGACTACCCGACACCGGACGGGACCTGTGTGCGCGACTACATCCACGTCCTGGACCTGGCCGAGGCCCACGTGCACGCCCTGGACAAGCTGGCCGACACCCGGCCTGAGCACCACGTGTTCAACGTGGGTACGGGCATCGGCACCTCGGTGCGTCAGATTGTGGACGGGCTGCGTCGGGTCTCGGGGTGGGAGTTCCCGGTCGAGGAACAGGGACGCCGTGCGGGCGACCCGCCCGAGCTCATCGGCGATCCTCACCGCATTGCGGTGGACCTGGACTGGAAGGCGAACCTCGGGGTCGACGAGATCCTTGAGTCCGCCTGGGAGGCGTGGCAGGCCGGGCCCCGGCGCATCGAGGTGCCCCGGGCCTGAGGGAGGCGTCATGCCCCATGAGCGTCCCGGCACACAGCCTCAGGCCCTGGGCGCGCCGACAGGCGGGTGGAGCGGTCACTCGCTCACCACAGTCGCGGACTTCGACTCGCTCCAGCAGCTGAGGCTGTGGCTGCGGCGTGGTCCTGGGGTGGCAATGGGCCAGTTCGTCGCCATGCTCCGCACCGCGCTGCTGGTGGGCGAACGCGTCTACGTGGATCGCAACCAGCTGCTGGACGGGATCTGTTTCCTGTCACTGGGCCCGCGGGGGATGGCCAGGGTGCTCGGTCTGGAACCCGAGGATCCGCTCCCGCTGCTGATGGGGTGTTCACCGGTCCCACCGGATCCGGGGGCCCGCACGCCAGACAGTGCGCACGGGAGGCCACGCATCGACCTTGCTGCCCAGTTGGCGGCTGTACGTGGCGACACGTTCTGCTCGGCTGCGCTCACCGCGTTGGTCGCCTCGGCTGAGGGCGGGGAGGGCGGGACGGACCTCGGGCGCGGGCCCACACGGGACCTGTGGAGCCTGTTCCACGAC
>JAKECL010000088.1 GCA_030460725.1 Propionibacterium sp. | reverse complement strand
CGACTGCAACACGCGCGCGCCGCGGTCGCGCTCAACGCCGATGCCCCCACCGAGGACTCCACGGAGGTCCTCAAGGGCATCGCGCGGGCCACCGCGAAGAACATGGAGTCCTCCCTGGAGGTACCCACCGCCACCTCCTCACGCCAGATCCCCGCGAAGCTCCTCATCGAGAACCGCATCCTGCTCAATGCCCACCTGGCGCGCACCGTCGGCGGCAAGGTGTCCTTCACCCACCTCATCGGCTACGCGGTGGTGGAGGCGCTGTGCGAGATGCCGGCGATGAACGTGCGCTACGCCCCCCAGGGCTCCAAGCCCGCCGTCGAGCACCCCGCCCACGTCGGTTTCGGCCTGGCGATCGACGTCGCGCGCCCCGACGGCACCCGCAACCTGATCGTCCCCGTCGTGCACGAGGCCGACACCCTCACCTTCATGGAGTTCGTGGCCGCCTACGAGGACATCGTGCGCCGGGCCCGTGCCGGTGAGCTGACGGCGGAGGACTACGCGGGGGCCACGGTGTCCCTGACGAACCCGGGCACACTGGGGACCACCACCTCCGTGCCGCGCCTCATGAGCGGGCAGGGCCTGATCGTGGGGGTGGGCGCCACCGACTTCCCCGCGGAGTTCGCCGGGGTCTCCCCGCGCAAGCTGGCCCTGCTGGGCATCGGCAAGACGATGTTCATGTCCTCCACCTACGACCACCGTGTCATCCAGGGTGCGGCATCGGGTGAGTTCCTGCGCCTGGTCTCCCACAAACTTGCCGGTCAGGACGGGTTCTACGACAGGGTCTTCGACGCCCTGCACGTCCCACACCCGCCCTACCACTGGGAACCCGACCATGAGTACGACCTGGAGCGGGAGAAGGGCAAGCCTGCCCGCATCGCCGAACTCATCCACGCCTACCGCTCCCGCGGTCACCTGGCCGCCGACACCGATCCCCTGGCCTACCGGGTGCGCCGCCACCCGGACCTCGACATCACCAGCTACGGGCTGTCGGTGTGGGACCTGGACCGCGCCTTCCCCACCGGCGGATTCGGTGGCGAGGACCAGATGCTGCTGCGCGACATCCTCTCCCGCCTGCGCGACACCTACACCCGCTCGGTGGGCCTGGAGTACATGCACATCCAGGACCCGATCCAGCGCAAGTGGGTCCAGAAGCACATCGAGCAGCGCTACTCCGCCCCCTCTCCCCAGGAGCAGCGCCACATCCTCTCCACCCTCAACCATGCCGAGGCCTTCGAGGAGTTCCTCCAGACCAAGTACGTCGGCCAGAAGCGTTTCTCCCTGGAGGGTGGGGAGTCGTTGATCCCCCTGCTGGACGCCATCCTGGGGGATGCGGCACGTCGCGGCATCCACGAGGTCGCCATCGCCATGGCCCACCGTGGGCGCCTCAATGTGCTGGCGAACATCGCGGGGAAGTCCTACGGGCAGATCTTCTCCGAGTTCGAGGGCAACCAGGATCCCCGCACCGTCCAGGGGTCCGGGGACGTCAAGTACCACCTGGGCACCGAGGGCGTGTACGCGGTGGACGACGGTGTCGCCACCAAGGTCTACCTGGCCGCCAACCCCTCGCACCTGGAGGCTGCCGACGGTGTCCTGGAGGGCATCGTGCGCGCCAAGCAGGACGAGCTGGGGGACCCCGACCTGCCCGTCATCCCGATCCTCATCCACGGCGACGCCGCCTTCATCGGACAGGGAGTGGTCCAGGAGACCCTCAACATGTCCCAGTTGGCGGGCTTCCGCACCGGCGGCACGATCCACGTCATCGTCAACAACCAGATCGGGTTCACCACCGGTCCCACCTCGGGGCGCTCCACGCGCTACCCCACCGACCTCGCCAAGGGCCTCCAGGTCCCCATCCTCCACGTCAACGGTGACGACCCGGAGTCCGTGGTGCGCGTGGCGGGACTCGCTGCACGCTACCGCGAGGAGTTCCACAAGGACGTCATCATCGACATGGTCTGCTACCGCAGGCGCGGACACAACGAGGGCGACGACCCCTCGATGACCCAGCCCGTGATGTACGGACTCATCGGTCACATCCCCTCCACCCGCGCCGTCTACACCCGCAACCTCATCGGCCGCGGTCAGCTGACCGACGAACAGGCACAGGCCTCCCTCAAGGAGTACGAGGACGAACTCGGCAAGATCCTCACCGAGACCCGCGAACACGGGTGGAAGCCGGCCGTCTCCGAGGTCGGGGAGGACACCCCCGACTGGGAGGTGCCCGAGTCCCAGCTGCCCGGTCAGGGCATGATGATCGGTTGGGAGTCGGCCACCACACCGGAGGCCATCCAACGCATCGGGGATGCCTACCGGGCCTTCCCCCGCGGCTTCACCCCCCATCCCAAGATGGCCCAGCTGTGCGAGCGTCGCTGGAAGATGGCCCACGGACGCACCCCCGTCGACTGGGGCTTCGGGGAACTGCTGGCGCTTGGCACCCTGCTCATGGAGGGCACCCCCGTGCGCATGAGCGGCCAGGACGCGCGCCGTGCCACCTTCGTCCAGCGCCACGCCGTCCTCCACGACCACGACGACGGCCGGGAGTTCACGCCCCTGCGCTTCCTCACCGCCGACCAGGCCCGCTTCGACATCTTCGACTCCCCGCTCTCGGAGTACGCCGTCATGGCCTTCGAGTACGGCTACTCCGTGGAACGCCCCGATGCGCTGGTCATCTGGGAGGCGCAGTTCGGCGACTTCGCCAACGGCGCACAGACCGTGGTGGACGAGTTCGTGAGCTCGGCGGAACAGAAGTGGGGGCAGCGCTCCTCCGTGGTCCTCCTGCTTCCCCACGGATACGAGGGCCAGGGGCCCGACCACTCCTCGGCGCGCATCGAGCGCTACCTCTCCCTGGCGGCGGAGGACAACATGTGGGTGGTCCAGCCCTCCACCCCCGCCAACCACTTCCACATGCTGCGCTCCCAGGCCTACCACCGACCGCGCCGCCCCCTGGTGGTCTTCACCCCCAAGCAGCTGCTGCGCCTGTCGGCAGCGACCTCCACGGTGGAGGACTTCACCACGGGTGCCTTCCAGCCGGTCATTCCCGAGCACGAACCCCACGTCCTCCATGACCCTGACGGCGTCGATCGCCTCATCCTGTGTTCGGGTCGGCTCTACTACGACCTGGTCAAGGAACGCTCCGCCCGGGAGGACTGGTCGTGTGCGATCGTGCGCGTCGAGCAGCTCTACCCCCTGGCCACCGCGGAGGTGCTGGAGCAGATGGCGCTGTACCCGGGTGCGGAGGTCGTGTGGGTCCAGGACGAGCCCCGCAACCAGGGACCGTGGCCCTTCCTGGCCCTGAACCTCGTGCCGGAGCTGGGGGTGGGGGTCCGCGTCGTGTCGCGTCCCGCGAGCGCCTCTCCGGCAGCGGGTCGGGCCTCACTGCACAAGCAGCAGCACGCAGCCCTGTTGGAGGAGGCGTTCGCCCGCTGATGCCCACTACCCTGAGCACGAGGGCCTGCAGGGTGCTCCGCTCCCCCCGGGGCGCGCACCTCCTGTGGGGCCCCGACGAGGGCGACCGGCTGGGGAAGGTGTGAGGGATGCGGATCTGCATCGTCGGTGACGAGCTGGTCGCCGGTGCCGGAGATCCCCGTGGTCTGGGGTGGATCGGACGCACGGTGGCACGCACACAGTTCCCGGAGCCCCCGGTGGTGATGCCCCTGGCCGTGCCCGGCGAGACGACCGGGGACCTGGCTGCCCGTTGGGAGGGCGAGGTGATCACCCGACTGGTCCCGGGTGGTGAGGACCGACTGGTCGTGTGCGTGGGAACCGCCGACGTCGCTGCGGGCGTCTCCACTCCGCGCGCCCGCCTGGACATGGCCAACATCGTCGACCGGGCCGCCAATCTCAAGATCCCCTGCCTGGTGGTGGGCCCCCCGCCGCTGGGGGGTGTGGACCGCCAGACGCTCGATGCCCTCTCCCGGGCATGTGCGGAGGTGTGCGGGCGACGGGGCATCCCCTTCGTGGACACCCTCTCCCCGCTGGCTGCACACGACCAGTGGGCGGAGGACATGATGGCCTCCGCCGCACGCACCGTGGACGGGGCCACCCTGCCCGGTCAGGCCGGCTACGCACTCATGGCGTGGTTGGTCCTGCACGGTCCGTGGTTCGAGTGGGCCGGAGCCTCCCCGCGCCAGTGAGGGTGGCGTGTCCCGAGTCCAGCGCGGGGAGCGGGTGTGTCCCTGGGCGCACCGGCTTGCCGACGGGGACCCGCCGACACACCATGGACACATGACACGACCCCCGACTCCGTACTCCTCCCTCCCCGACAGCTCCCCTGCACCCTAGGCAGGCGAGTGGGCGCGCACCGCGACACAGGTGCTGGAGAACCTCGATGCCGCTGAGCAGGGGCTCTCCACCCGGGAGGCCGCCCACCGGCTCACCACCCGGGGCCGCAACGAGCTGCCGACGCCACCGCGTCCCTCCGCCGTGCGCCGTTTCCTCTCACACTTCGACGACATCCTGATCTACATCCTGCTGACCGCGGCCGTGCTCAAGGTCATCATGGGTGAGTGGGTGGACGCCTGTGTCGTGTTCGCCGTGGCACTGGTCAATGCGGTCATCGGGTTCGTCCAGGAAGGGCAGGCGCTGGACTCCCTGGACTCGATCTGCTCGATGATGACGGCACGCGCCCGGGTGCGTCGCGACGGTGAATGGCGCGAGGTCGACGCGGCGGAACTCGTGCCCGGTGACGTCGTCGCCCTGTCCGCCGGGGACCGGGTGCCTGCGGACCTGCGTCTGTTGGAGACGTCCAGACTGCGCATCGAGGAGTCCGCGCTGACCGGGGAGGCGGTCCCCTCCTCCAAGGACACCGCCCCGGCGGTCGAGGACGCAGGGGTCGGGGACCGCACCTCCATGGCCTTCTCCGGGACACTGGTCGCGGGTGGGCAGGGAGTCGGCGTCGTCACCGCCACCGGGGCGCAGACGCAGATCGGCCGCATCCGCTCCATGGTCTCCGAGGCCCAGGAGGACGCCCTGGACACCCCTCTCACCCGTCAGCTCGCCCGCTTCGGACGCCTCCTCTCGCTGGTGATCCTGGGGATGGCGGGCGTCATGCTGGTCGTCGGGCGCGTCTTCCACGGTTTCCCTCCCGCCGATCTCATCTCCGCAGCCATCGGTTTCGCCGTCGCCGCAGTCCCCGAGGGCCTGCCCGCCATCATCACGATCTCCCTGGCCCTGGGCGTCCAGCAGCTGGCCCGCCGTCGTGCCATCACGCGCCGCCTGCCCTCCGTGGAGACCCTGGGCGCCGTCTCCACGATCTGCTCGGACAAGACCGGCACACTGACCCTCAATGAGATGTCCGTGCGTGAGGTCGTCACCGCCTCCGCCACCTACACCGTCTCCGGACAGGGGTACTCCCCCCGGGGCGAGGTCCGCGATGACCGGGGCCCCACGCAGGTCGGGGACCACCCCGACCTGTACGCACTGGTGGAAGCCATGGCGGTGTGCAATGACGCATCGCTGACCCAGGAGACGGAGGCGGAGACCTCCGCGGGTGGGGAGAACGGTGGGAACCCTGACCGGGGCGACACGCAGACCCGCCCCTGGCGGCTGGTGGGCGAACCCACGGAAGGGGCCCTGGTGGTCCTGGGTCTCAAGGCGGGCTTCGACGCCTCCGCCCACCGTCGTCGCGCGGTCCTGCCCTTCGACTCCGAGCACAAGTACATGGCCGTCCTCGTCGACACCCCACGCGCAGGCTCCGCGCACGGCTCCGGAGCGCAGATCCTCCTCAAGGGCGCCCCGGACCGGGTCCTGGAGCGCTGCTCCCACCAGCTCGGTGCGGACGGGACGCCGGAACCGCTGGACCACGGACGCTGGGATCGCGCCATCGATGACCTCGGGTCCCAGGGCCTGCGCGTCCTGGCCGCCGCCCGGCGCCAGGGTCCCTCCGGTGGCGAGGCTCATCTGGACCACGACAACGTGGCGGACGGTCTGGTTCTGCTGGGCCTCACCGGCATCGTCGACCCTCCGCGCCCTGAGGCGATCGAGGCCATCGCCTCCTGTCACCGCGCCGGCATCGCGGTGTCGATGATCACCGGGGACCACGCGGGAACTGCGCGGGCCATCGCCCTGGAGATGGGGATCATCGACTCCCCCGACGCCCCCGTGACGACCGGGTCGGAGCTCGAGGCCATGCCCCAGTCGCGCCTGGAGAAGCTGGCCCCCGATGTCCACGTCTACGCCCGCACCAGCCCCGAGCACAAGATCAGGATCGTGCGGGCCCTGCAGGCCACTGGTCAGGTGGTGGCCATGACGGGGGATGGCGTCAATGACGCACCGGCCCTGACACGCGCCGACGTGGGCGTGGCCATGGGCATCAAGGGGACCGAAGCCACCAAGGACGCCGCCGACATCGTCCTGGCCGACGACAACTTCTCCACCATCGAGTTGGCCGTGGAGGAGGGCCGGCGCATCTACGACAACATCGTGAAGGCCGTGGTGTTCCTGTTGCCCACCAATGGTGCCCAGGCCCTGGTGCTGCTGGTGGCGGTGCTTGCGGGGTGGGCCCTTCCCCTGGACCCTGTCCAGATCCTGTGGATCAACATGGTCACTGCGGTCACGCTCTCCGTGACGCTGGCCTACGAGGGACCCGAACCCGGTCTCATGGAGCGTCCGCCCAGGCCCGGGCGCGCTCCCCTCCTGGGTGCCCGTTCCCTGCGCCAGATCGCCTTCGTGTCGGTGCTCATCGGCGTGGCCACACTGGCCATGTTCCTCCTCACCCGCAACCAGACCGGAGATCTGCGCATCGCCCAGACCGTGGCCGTGAACACCCTGGCCCTGGCGCAGCTCGCCTATCTGTTCAACTGTCGGTTCCTTCACACCACGTCGCTGCGTCGCGAGGTCGTGGGGACCAACCGCGTGGTGTGGATCTCCGTGGTGTCGCTGGTGGCCCTGCAGGTGCTCTTCGTGCAGGCACCCTTCATGCACCTGCTCTTCCACTCCGCTCGCGTGTCCTGGCTGGGGTGGGCGGCACCGGTGGGTGTGGCGGTCCTGGTCTTCGTCGTGGTGGAACTGTGGAAGTGGGCGGCACGTTCCCTGGCCCGCCACTGAGATGCAGGAGTGCCCCGCCCCCGCCGCGGACGGGCCCACCCCCCCCCGTCACGCCCCCCACGGGGCCCCACCCCAATAACGCGGGGGGCCCCAGGCCCAGGGTGGCTCCCA
>JAKECL010000555.1 GCA_030460725.1 Propionibacterium sp. | reverse complement strand
GCGCCTGCACCTGCGCCTGCACCTGCGCCGATCTCCCGCGCGTCTCGTCCGCACACCTGTGCGGGTGGGACGACCCACCCCGGTGCCTCTCCCCCTTCCCGCGCCCCGCGGCTACTCTGGTCGCACTGCCCGGCTGGCCCACGCAACACTGCGTCGCCCTCGTCGGGGAACGCCCACAGCACCCACACGATGTCGAACGGAGGACGCCAGCGTGCGCCACAACCCGGTCTTCGAGGCCATCAACTGGAACCGCATCGAGGACGAGAAGGACCTGGAGGTCTGGGACCGGCTCACCGGGAACTTCTGGCTGCCCGAGAAGATCCCGCTGTCCAATGACATCCAGTCCTGGAAGACGCTCACCCCCGTCGAGCAGCTCATGACCAACCGCGTCTTCACGGGCCTCACCCTGCTGGACACCCTGCAGGGCACCGTCGGTGCCGTCAGCCTGATCCCCGACGCGCGCACCCCCCACGAGGAGGCGGTGTACACGAACATCGCGTTCATGGAGTCGGTGCACGCGAAGTCGTACTCCTCGATCTTCTCCACGCTGCTCTCCACCGAGGAGATCAACGAGTCCTTCCGATGGAGTGAGGAGAACGAGGCCCTGCAGCGCAAGGCGAAGATCGTCGACTCCTACTACGAGGGCGATGACCCGGAGAAGCGCAAGGTTGCCTCCACCATGCTGGAGTCGTTCCTCTTCTACTCCGGGTTCTATGCCCCCATGTACTGGAGTGCCCACGCCAAGCTCACCAACACCGCAGACCTCATCCGCCTGATCATCCGCGACGAGGCCGTCCACGGTTACTACATCGGGTACAAGTACCAGGTGGCCCTGGCCGAGGCCACGGAGCAGCGCCGTCAGGAGCTCAAGGACTACACCTTCGAGCTGCTCTTCGAACTGCACGAGAACGAGGAGCAGTACACCGAGGACCTCTACGATCCCCTGGGCCTGACCGAGGACGTCAAGAAGTTCCTGCGCTACAACGCGAACAAGGCGCTGATGAACCTGGGGTACGAGGCACTCTTCCCCCACGACGCCACCGATGTGAACCCCGCGATCCTGGCGGCCCTGTCCCCCAATGCGGATGAGAACCACGACTTCTTCTCCGGGTCGGGCTCCTCCTACGTCATGGGTGAGGTCGTGGAGACCGAGGACGAGGACTGGAACTTCTGAGGCTCTCCTCCTGATCGGAAGTCTGGGACGCCCCGGGGGCTGCGACTGATCGCAGAATCGACTCGGATGACGCACGGAAGGCCCTGTCGGCGCTGCCCGCGAAGTCCATCCTGGGCGGAGAAGGGGACGGCCCGTTCTGAGCGACCTGGTCGACCAGGGACTCGCAGTGGCAACCGCACCCCCCACGAGCAGCCGACGGCGCGCCCACCTGCGCGCTCCACTCCAGGCCTGAGGCCGTCGCCTCCCTCCACTGCCTGAACTGAGGAGTGCCGGAACCGGCGCGCAGCGTCCGCCGGCCACCACTGGGCGCGTCACTGCGGCGTGGGCCACACTGGTGGCCAGGAGTTGCGACACCCCACTTCCACGCCCGGAGGTAGAACATGTCACCCACA
>JAKECL010000554.1 GCA_030460725.1 Propionibacterium sp. | reverse complement strand
CAGGACGCCAACGGTCAGACGGTCGTGACCGGGCGTCGCGGACCGCAGCGCAAGAGCGGTCCGACACCGAGCCGCGCCGAGGCCGAGGCGGCGAGAATGGCGCGTCTGCACCCCAACCTGTCACGACGGGAACTGCGCCGACGCGACCGGGACGCCAGGCGCCAGGCCCGGATCACCGGCCTGGAGAACATGGAGAAGAAGCCGGAGCGGATCCTCATCCGCGACTACATCGACTCCCGCCGGACCTTCAGCGAGTTCATCATGCCGATCTTCCTGGGCGTGATGATCCTGTGGTTCATCATCATCACGATCTTCCCGAGAGCCATCGTGGTGGTGAACCTGATGACCGTGCTGATGCTGGCCGTGATGGTCGGCTGGGCGGTGGATGCCTGGCGACTGTGGCGTCCGATTCGCCGTCAGCTCATCTCCGAGTATCCCGAGACCTCGCGCAAGGGGATGCTGAGCTACATGAACAACCGGTCGATGACGCCGCGCCGGTGGCGCAACCCGGCCCCCCGGGTCGCCCCCGCCTCCCGCAAGAAGGCCTGACAGACGCGCTCCCGGCTAGGCTCGGGTGCCATGAGCTTCGCGTGGATCCTGTCAGTCCCCCGTCCCACCCCCGCCTCGGCCGAGGCGCGGGCCGAGCTGGGTGCCCGCCAGAGCTTCGAGACCGCCGCCGAGGCGGACGCCGGGTTCTCCGAGGTCGGGGGGGACCTCTCGGAGGAGGGGGTGGACGCTGCCACCCTCGCCGAGGACGGCAATCCGGTCCGCTCCCCGATGTCCCTGGCCGAGGGCTGAGCGCCTCTGCTTGAGGGTTACCTGCTGAGGGTTGAAGGCCCCCTTCCTGGGGGCTGAGAGTCACTGCTTGGGGGGTGACTGCCTGGGGGCTGGGGGCTCCGGTCGTCGCAACCGCCGAGTGAGCATTCCGGCGCCGAAGACCGTCACCACTGCCCCCAGGACGATGACGGTGGGGCGCGACTGCGCGACCGCCCGGCGTCGCTGCTCGTAGCTCTGGACGGTGTCGGTCCGCAGCGAGGTGTAGCTGGACTTGTGGCAGACGTCCCCCGGGCCCATCTCGACCCCGCGGCAGGTGAGCGTGGGATGGGTCAGCACGACGGTCCCCCAGACCAGGATGACCACCCCGACAGCAACCACTGCGGCGTCCAGGCACACGCGCCACCAGCTGCGACCACCATCGGCGGCGGTTCGCGATGATCGGTTCCGGGTCGATCCTGTCACTGCATGCACATTACGACAGCCCGGGCTAGGCTGAAACTCACACGTAGCGGCTTGCAAAGGAGCTCCACCTCATGTCGACCGAAGTCACCCTCCCAGCGCTCGGTGAGTCCGTCACCGAGGGAACCGTCTCCCGTTGGCTCAAGGCCGTCGGCGACACCGTCGAGGCAGACGAACCCCTCCTTGAGGTCTCCACCGACAAGGTCGACACCGAAGTCCCCTCACCCGTCTCCGGAACCCTCCTGGAGGTCCGCGTCCGCGAGGACGAGGACGCCGCCGTCGGATCGGTCCTGGCCGTCATCGGAGACCCCGACAGCGCCCCAGCCCCCG
>JAKECL010000087.1 GCA_030460725.1 Propionibacterium sp. | reverse complement strand
GTTGCCACTCCTGTGGCACGCCGACCGCTGCGAATCTGCGGTGCGGCGCTGAAGGGCGGCGCTCCGGGGCTCACCCCGACCTGAGAGGTGCGAGCCCCGGAGCGTTTCTCACATCCCCTCATTCATCCCTTGTCCGCCCCGGCAAGCATCCCCTTCATGAAGTACCGCTGGAGGAAGAGATAGGCGATGACGACAGGCAGGACGCCGAGCAACGAGCTCGCCACCGCCGCATTCACCTGTGACCCCTGTTCCCCGAAGAAGGAGGCGATTGACGGTGCCAGCGTCTGCATCTTGTTCCCGCTCATGATGTAGGCACTGAGTGCGAACTCGTTCCACACATAGACAGCGGTGAGGATGATCACCGTTGCCGTCACGGGCTTGAGCAGTGGGATCACGATCCGGAAGAAGATCTGGAGCGTGTTGGCTCCGTCCACCCGTCCGGCCTCCTCCAACGTGATCGGAACCGCTCTGAGGAACTGTGTGTAGAGGAAGATCGCGCGAGGGAGCTCCAGACACACCAAGGGGAGTATCAGTCCCGCGTAGGTGTTCAGGAGGTTCATCTGGTTGAGCATCGAGTACAGAGGAACCAGGATGCTCAACGGTGGAATCATCATGATCGTGAGGATGACGACTTCAATGGCCCTGTTGAACCCCGTGCGCCGTCGCGCCAGCGGATAGGCCGCCAGGGCGGCGATCACGCAGGTCAAGACCGTGGCGACAATGGTGACAATGGCGGAGTTGGACATCGCCCGAAGGACTCCGCCCTCTTCGACCGCCATCTTGAAGTTGTCCGCCGTGGCACCTGAGAAGGGGAACAACCAGACCGAGGAAAGGTCCGTCTGCTTCTTGAATGCCGTGGTCAGCGCCAGGTAGAACGGCACCAACTGCACCACGCAGAAGAGGGCCAGAACAGCCCCGATTCCGAGCTTCTTGCCGTTCATGGATCAGTTCTCCTGGTTCTTCCGCAGTCGATCGAACCACGTGTTGAGGACGACGGTGAAGGCGGCGATCACCAGGAAGAGAATGATGCCCTGGGCGGCTGCGTAGCCTGCCGACTGGTCCTCGAAGTACGTGCGTGCTATCAATGTGGACACGGAGTTCGTCGAGTATCCGGGCCCGCCTCCGGTGAGGACCTGGACGATGTCATACAGCTTGAGACCACCGATCAGGTTGAGGACGCAGCTGGAGGCGAAGGCCGGCAGCAACAACGGCACGGTGATCCTCCTGAACCGCGAGAGTCCCACTGCCCCGTCCAGTGCCGCGGCCTCCTTGACCTCCTCCGGAATCGACTGGAGCCCGGAGAGGTAGATCAGCATCGAGACACCCATGAACTGCAGGGAGTTGATCATCACCATGACGCCGATCGCGAAGCCCGCATCGCTGAGCCATGAGACCGGGGGGACCCCGAAGAGCGCAAGGATGTCATTCAGAGCACCTTGGTGGTAGCGGAACACCAGGTAGTACATCGTGCCCATCACGACCTGGGAGACCAGGACAGGCAGGTAGACGATCGCCCTGTAGACGCTCCTCCCCCGGATCTTGCGGTCGAGGAGCACCGCCAGACCAAGACCGAAGACCTGTTGGATGAGCGTGGAACCGATGCCGTAGACGAAGGTGTTCCTCAGCGCCACACCGAAGTTCGCGTCCTTGAAGATCCTCAGGAAGTTGTCGGCCCCGACGAAGTCCCTCGTCGGTGAGTACCCGTTCCAGTTCGTCATTGACAAGAACACGCCGTTCACGAACGGATAGACCATGAAAACGCCGAACAGGACCAGGGCGGGAAGGTACATCAGGTTGATGGAGCGATCCCGCCAGAACCTCCCCTTCCCGCGCCGACTGACGGTCACCCCGTCAAGTGTTGTCGCACTCATTGTGTGCCACACCCCTTTCACTGTCGTTCCTGACCAGCTGCCGGCGTTGAGTCCGTCGGTCGGCGCAGGTCCGGAGGCCGCTCACTCCGCCTTGCCGCCGAGCGTCATGTACTGGTCCTTCAGGTCGCTCGTTGCCTGTGCCGTGTCGGCCTGCCCTGTGATCACGGAGTCGGTGGTCGTGATCAGCGTCGCCCAGATCCCGTTGGGCAGGTAGACGCGGTCGAAGAAGGGCTCGGTGACCAGATCTCCCGGCTTGACCCACTTGTCATAGCTGGACTGCAACGTCCCGAGGTTGGGTGTGGCATTGGTCAGTCCGGAGTAGGAGCCGATGGCCTCAGCCATCGCACTGGCGTTCTCGGGCTGGGCAAGGAAGTCGAGGAACTTCAGTGCAGCTTCCTTGTTCGGGGAGTCCTTGGCGACACCGTATGCGTTGACCCCTTCACCGCCCACGAGGTAGGGATCCGTGATGCCGGAGGGGATCGGGATGAACCCGACGTTCGCATCGGGGCTGAAGCTCAGCGACGTCGCAAGCAGCGTCGGCTGGGCGAATGCGAACGCCGCCTGGCCCTGACCGATCTGGCTGGCCATGTCGTCCGCGGTCGCGGATGCGTAGTCAGGGTTGAAGTACCCGGCGTCGGACCATTCCTTGGCCAGGTCGAGCACCCGCGTCTGCCAGGCCTCCGAGAGGAACTCACCGGTCTTGAAGGACTGGCGTTCCTCCTGTGAGAACGCTCCGGAGGCGATGAAGTCCGCGAGGTTTCCCGGCGCACTGATCTTCCCCGAGCACGTGATCGGTGTCTTGCCCGCTGCCTTGACCTTTGCCAGAGCATCCGTGAACGCGTCCCACGTGGTGAGGGAGTCGGGATCGACCCCGGCCTCTTCCAGCACATCGAAGTTCACACTGATCCCGGTCACCGTGTATTCGAGCGGGAGCGCATAGACGTTCCCGTCGGTGTCCTTCATGGCCGTGTCCAGCCCGGTGTCCATGTACTGCATCCACGGTTGGTCATTGAGCGCCTCCAGATAGGGGGAGTAGCGCTGCACGGACCAGCCATGGGTCGAGAACACGTCCGGAAGATTGCTGGATGCCATCCGCACCGTCATTTCCTTCTGGAAGACATCTGCGGAGTCGATCGTGAACTCGACCTCCGTCCCGGTCTCCTGCTCGAACTTGTCGACCAGAGACTTCATCTCCGTGTAGGCAGGGCTTCCGGTCGTCATGTTCAGGTAGACGTCGAGCTTGCCGCCGTCTCCCCCCGCTCCACCAGATGCTCCGCTCTCGGAGCCACCGGAGCATGCGCCCAGCACCAACCCGCTGGCCATCAGCATCAGGGCGCCTGTGGCAACTGTCCTTCTCATCATCGCTTCCTCTCAGAGTGTGCCGGTGTGTGGAGCGCGTCCTCGTCGTCGAGGACTGGTGACGTCCACACACTGTGTGTCTGTGTCAGCCCTCTTCCTGCCCGTCCACCGCGGTGGCGGAGAAGAGGAGGACCTGATCTGTGAACAGCTTGGGTGTGTGCAGCCCGAACTGGTCGAGCATCCTGCCCGTCATGACGACCCCTTCGAAGCTCTGGCCGAACCACGGTGGAGCAAAGAGCCCTTCTGGTGGCTCCGCAACCACCACGGGCCTGACCCTGTACATCGTGTCGGGATCCAGGCCCGGGAGTCGGAACCGACCTCGTGGGGAGATCGCCGAGCGGTGACGGGTGGTCAGTTCATAGAGTGCCTCGCGTCGGTCGCGGTCAATGACCCCCTGGATCCACAGTGAGTCCTCTGCGGAATCACCTCGGACCAACCGCCCTGTGAACAGGAGATCTCGCTTCGACTTGTAGAAGCTGATCCATTCGGACAGTTCAGCTCGTTCCGCGGGAGTGGCTGTGGACACGTCCCATTCGATTCCGAAGTGTCCCCACAGCGCTGTCCCTGCGCGGAAGGAGAGCGCGCTGACCCGTCCAGTGGTCCTCGACTTGGGTGAGGCCACATGATTCCCGAGCATCTCCAGCGGAATGAGCTGCTCGGTCCATCTCATGATGGACTGCCGCTCCAGGGGGTCGATGCAGTCCGAGGGCCAGAACCGCACCGCGTGCTGCGCCATCTCCAGATCGATCCGAGCACCGCCGGAGGAGCAGCTCTCGATCTCGAGCCCCGGGTGGTCCTCGGTCAGGGAGTCCATGAGTCTGTACGTGGCGAGCGTCTGCTCGTGGACGCATGCGCGTCCCCCCGCCAGCTGGTTCCCCGGTTCGAGGAGATCACGGTTGTGGTCCCATTTGATGTAGTCGATCCTGTACTCCCTCACGAGTTCGGACATCCGCGAGCGGACGTACTCGTAGGCCTCGGGGATTGCCAGGTTGAGGACCTGCTGGTGACGCCATTCCACGGGCCATTCCTCAGAGGTCGCCATCACCCATTCGGGATGTGCCCGGGCCAGGTCCGAGTCCGGGTTCACCATCTCGGGTTCGAACCAGAGGCCGAACTCCATCCCCAGTTCGTGCACCCGGCTGGACAGCGGGAGGAGGCCGTTGGGCCAGTGGTCCTCATCGGGGTACCAGTCCCCCAGTCCTGCGGTCGGATCGTGGCGGCCACGGAACCAGCCGTCGTCGAGAACGAATCTCTCCACCCCGATCCCAGCGGCACTCTCCGCCAACTCGACCAGATGTCGCAGGTCGTGGTCGAAGTAGACCGCCTCCCACACGTTGAGGGTGACCGGTCGATTCGTGTCCGGGTGTCCGGGGCGCGAGCGCAACCATGAGTGGACACGATCGGCAGCCTCGTCGAGTCCCTCCGCCTGGCAGAAGTAGACCCAGGGGGTGGAATAGGCCTCACCGGTGGCGAGCGTCATCTCACCGGGCAGCAGGAGCTCCCCCCCTCCGATGAGCTGCCTGCCGTCGGGGCATTTCTCGGCCCACACCCGCAGATTGCCGGAGAAGGCCGAATGGATGCCCCACACCTGGCCATGCCTGAACCCGAAGCCCTGTTCGCCGGTGAACATCATCATGGGGGCATCGAAGCCGGTGCGTCCCCTCCGCTGCTCATGCAGGCGACATCCGAGCTCGAAGGGCACCCTGATGGGTGCGCGCTCCCTGCCCCAGCGTCCGGAGAAGTCCAGGATCTCCTTCGCCTCCAGGGGGAGAGGCAGCGCAACGGAGAGTTCCTCCAGGTGGTAGTCCTCGCTCGCCTCGTTGAGCAGGCGGGCCCGTATCCTCACCATGCCCTCCTGCATGAGGTGAACCTCGGTGAGGACGCTGAGTCCGTCCCTGGCGTCCTCCAGACGGATCCGCCAGACTCCTGGTCCCGTCGTGGCCACACCATCCAGGTCCACGACCATCTCGGAGCACTCCAGCTGGACGTCCTGGGGAGTCAGGCGCGGACTCCAGGCGCGGCCGGCTCCCCGATGCCCGACCAGTCCGGGCCGACCGTTCCAGCCTGTGCGGTTCTCAGGGATCACAGGCACCCTCACCGGAACCCCCGGTGCGTTGCCACTCAATGCCTCCACGTGGGCCGTTGCCAGGTTCTTGAGGAGTTCACCCGGGAGCTCACCCAGATCCGGACCCCAGTAGAGGACCTGAGGTGCCACATCTGGGTCGATCGCCATCACCAGGGAGGTTCCCCCCGCCCTCCCGTGCACCATGGTCACGTCAGAATGCATCATCGCCCCATTTCCTGTTGCAGGTGTCATGTGGTGGAAGCAGCGGTGCTGCCACCGGGGAGTGCAGGACATCTTTGCCCCATCTCCAGCCGACTCCCAGAGGCCGGTGACCAACAATCTACTGCAATAGATCTGTGCGCACACGTCTATGACGTATAACGATTTGATGTCGTCCCTCGATGCTCTTCTCGTGTAGACTCCAGTGACAGCCACGGGCCGGGCTCCACTTGTCACACCGCCCACACAGCCCGTCGACCGGGAGAGGAAGGACGGCACCATGACCCGGTTCGAGGTCCTCCCACGTCCCACCGTGACGCTTCCCGGGACCTGTCACCCACGGTGGATCCCTGGAGGTCCCCCGCGGGGTGGGGCCCAGGGGACTCCCGGATCCCGGGACTCGCGGCCCGCCCGGGTTGGCCGTGCGACGTGGACGACACACGCTCAGGTGATGGAGCAGGCTTCGTCGCCATCCACACCGTGTTAGCGTTCCCGTGATGGACCCCGTCCCCACAGACCGAAGCCGTCCCACCACGCGCAGCGACGTCGCGCGCCTGGCGGGAGTGAGCACGGCTGTCGTCAGCTACGTCGTCAACGGCGGTCCCCGCGGTGTCGCGCCAGCGACCCGGGACAAGGTGCTGCGAGCCATTGAGGTTCTCCACTACCACCCCAACAGCAGTGCTCGCGCTCTGAAGCGGGGGGCCACCCAGCTCCTGGGCGTAGTCGTCCCCGACATCGAGAACCCCTTCTACTCAGAGTTCGTCGGCGCAATAGACGCCGCTGCCCACAGCCGTGACCGTTCCATGCTCCTTGCACTCACCCACAAGGACCCCGAACGCGAGTTCGAGATGATCACGAACCTCGTCGACAGAGGTGTTGACGGTCTTCTCGTCCTGGCGTTCCTCCACAGCAAGAAGAGCTACGCGATCGCCGACACCTGGGTGCCCCGTGTGGTCATCCACGAGGCCGCCGTCGGCCATGCCTTCCCGATCGTGGGGCCCGATCTCAGCCAGGGAGCAGAGGTGGCAACCCGCCACCTCATCGACCACGGCCACTCGCGGATCGCCTACATCGGCGGAGGGATGCCTGCACCCAGGATCGACTACAGGCGCATCGCCTGGGAGTCGGTGCTGAACAGGGACGGGCTCTCACCCGACGCCTACGCCCTGACCACCTGGGACCGACGCGGTGGGTCCGAGGGGACCCGGCGGTTGCTGCAGCAGGAGAGTCCCCCCACCGCCATCCTGGCGGGTTCTGACCTGATCGCCATCGGAGCGCTGAGGACCATCCACGAGATGGGCCTGCGCTGCCCCGAGGACATTGCCGTCATCTCCATTGACGGCACGAGTGAGTCACAGTTCTCCTGGCCTGCGCTCACCACGGTGCGCCAGCCCTTCGAGGAGGTCTCGGCCGTCGCCCTGGACACCCTTCTCACACCGGGGGACCGACCCGCCTCACAGATCCTCCCCATGACCATGATCATCCGCTCCTCCTGCGGGTGCCAGAAGTGAGGGAGGCTCCTGGGCGCGGGATTCTCCCCTCAGGGTTCTCCGACCCCGAGGGCCTCTGGGTGGTCCGGGCACTCTCCGGCATCCACTCCCCCGCCCACTCCCCGGTGACACGCCCACGCCGTTCGTCCCGGACCCGGGGTCCTCGCTGAC
>JAKECL010000086.1 GCA_030460725.1 Propionibacterium sp. | reverse complement strand
GGCCGGTGCCGGCGTAGTCCAGGGCGGCCGTTGGTGTCGGGAGGTTGGGGGAGGGCATCACCCACTGCAGTCCCGTGTCCTCCCAGTACATGGTCCGTGTCCACCCGGTCATGGTCACGACCCCGGGGGTGGGCGTCGGGCGTCCGTCCCTCTGGTCCTGCGCGGCGACGAGGCGTGCGAGTTCTCCCGCGGTCAACCCGTGGCGGATTGGTACGTCGAAGCGCCCCACGAAGCTCTCGAACCCCTCGCGAACCCCGGGCCCCTCCGTGACGGCGCCGGAGAGCGGGTTGGGACGGTCGAGCACGGTGAAGGGGATCCCCAGTCGTCCGGCACTGCGCAGGCAGTCGACCATCGTCCACACATAGGTGTAGAAGCGGACGCCGACGTCCTGGATGTCGAACAGGAGGGAGTCCACACCGAGGTCCTCCACCGCACGGTCCAGGGCGGGGCCCTCCAGGAGATAGGTGTCCAGCACGGGAAGCCCCGTCGCCGGATCCGTGTGTCCCGGCTCGGAGCGGCCCGCCTGGACCGTGCCGCGCAGGCCGTGTTCCGGACTGAGCAGCGCCACCAGCGGGGCGCCTGCACCCAACAGGGCCCGGGCGGAGCCTTCGAGGGTGGAGGTGACGCCCGTGTAGTTGGTGATCAGCCCCCACCTCTGGCCGGGAACCATGTCGAAGTCGCCCAGAAGGCGGTCGATGCCGAGTGTGGTCGTCATGGGTGGCGTCCCCCGTCGGTTGTCGACTCCGCGTCGGTTGTCGATTCCGCGTCGGTGACCGGCATCGGGAGGCCGGCGGTTGCGCCCGAGCGACCGAGGAGGACATCGGCAGCCGCGTCGAGTGCGAACTCGTTGTCGCCGTAGGTCAGCAGCGTGGGGCAGGCCCTCGGGACGAGGGTGGCGTCATGGGGGGAACGGGTGATGAGCACCCTGGCACCGACGCCACGCTCGGCCAGTGCCCGGAGGAACCGGGTCACGGGCAGGTCCTCCTTCCAGGCATCGCGCAGGACGATGAGCGCGTCCTGCACTCCCGCAGGGATGTCCCATCCCTGCGGGTCGCCCTCGGGAGACGTCCCCGCGACCTGTTCCCAGGACTCCACGATGACCCTGCGTCCGGTCCCGCCCAGGGCCGGGCCGATCACCGTGGCCGGGTCCGCTCCGCGTCGCACGGGGTCAGGTCCGGGGACCACCAGGAGGATGTCCCCGCCGACGGGGTCGAACGGGCGGGCCCGATCCGCGTCCCTCCAGGCCATCGAAGCCCGTGCCGCCCTGGTGGCGAGGTCGCGGTGCGGCGCGGAGTTACACACCGACAGGTCGGGCATGTCCGGTTCATCCAGCCCGAGGTGCAGCTTCACCTGGAGGATGCGGCGCGCCGATGCCCGAAGCTCGTCGCGGTCGAGCCGCCCCTCCCGGAGGGCCGTCAGGACGGCTTCGTACGCCTCGGGAAGGTTCCCGGGCATGAGGATCTGGTCGGCTCCCGCAGCCAGTGCCGCGACGCAGGCCTGCGCCGGTCCGTCCGGGTGGACGGCACCGCCCATGTCCATCGCGTCGGTCACGAGGATCCCCTCGAATCCCAGCTTGTCACGCAGCTCGGTCCTGAGGATCGTCGGGGAGAACGTTGCCGGGAGGTCGGGGTCCACCGCCGGGAAGAGGATGTGGGCGATCATGACGGCATCTGCGCCGGCACGCACGCCTGCCGCGAACACTCGACGCTCACTCTCCACCCACTCCTGGCGCCCCAGGGGGATCGAGGGCAGCCCCAGATGGGGGTCGACCGCTGCGGTGCCGTAGCCGGGGAAGTGCTTGAGGGTGGCCGCGACACCGTGGTCGCGCAATGCCCGCACGACGGTGTCGATCTGTCGACAGGCGGCCTCGGTGTCGGCACCGGCCGAGCGCACACCGATGCTCGGGTTCGCCGAGGTGATGTTCAGGTCTGCCACAGGTGCATAGGTCTGGAAGATGCCGACTGCGCGCAGCTCCTCGGCGCTCGCAACAGTGGTGTCGTACCAGAGCTGGGGATCAGCCGTCGCCCCCAGTGCCATGGCGCCCGGGAGGTGTGTGGCGCCGTTGCGGACCCTCGCGACGGTCCCGTTCTCCTGGTCGGTGGCGACGAGGAGTGGAACCTCAGCAGCCGCCTGGAGCGCGAGCACGGTTGCGCGGATGTCGGCGACGGGTTCGTGTGTGCCGCCCGGCGGGAAGTAGACGATGCCACCGAGATGGTAGTGCTGGATGTCGTCGAGCAGGAGCGCGTGGGCCCTCTGCGGGTCCACGGCACCGAAACCCATGATGTCCTTGGCGGCGTGGCCTCCGCTGGCCACGCTGAACAGTTGTCCGACCAGGTGCTCGTCGTCCCACTGGTCCAGGCCCGCCAGGGCCCGGCCGATCCTCTGCCTCTTCATGGAGGCCTCACCGCCCCTCAGTCGTGGTCATTGCAGTTCCCGGATGACGTGACTATCGTCATTGTAAGTAACATACTTACATAATCTGCTCGTTCGAGGTAGATGATATACCTCCGCAGCCCGTCCACCACCCACCGATGAGGAACCAGAATGGATCAGGCCCACCAGGAGGAACTGGAACTGAAGGCTTTCACCACCGAGTCGGTGGATCCGCGCTACTCGGACCTCGACCGCATGTCGACCAGTGAGATCGTGGGAGCCATGAATGAGGCCGAGATGGAGGTCCCCCTGGCGGTGCGCAGGGCCCTCCCGCAGATCAGCACCGCCATCGATGCGATCAGTGAAGGCATGGAGTCGGGCGGCCGGCTGTTCTACGTGGGTGCCGGGACCCCGGGGAGGCTGGGCGTGCTCGACGCCTCGGAGTGCCCGCCCACGTTCTCCATCGATCCCGACCGCGTCGTGGGGATCATCGCCGGCGGGCCCGATGCGCTGACCACCGCGGTCGAGGGCGCAGAGGACGACCGTCAGGCCGGCTACGAGGCTGTGGCCCTGCGCGGTCTGGGGCCCCATGACTCGGTCGTGGGCGTCACGGCCTCGGGGCGCACCCCCTATGTGCTGGGGGCCGTGCAGGCTGCCCGTGATGCAGGTGCGGTCTCGGTCGGGATCTCTAGCAATGCGGGGGCAGTGCTCTCCGGTCTGGTGGACCATCCGATCGAGGTCGTGGTGGGCCCCGAGATCATCACGGGCTCGACCAGGCTCAAGGCAGGTTCGGCGCAGAAGCAGGTCCTCAACATGATCTCCACCGTGTGCATGGTGAGACTGGGCAAGACCTACGGGAACCTGATGGTGGACGTCTCCGCGACGAACCGCAAACTGGAGGCCCGCGCGAGGAACCTGGTCATGCACATCACCGGATGTGACGAGCGGAGCGCGGCGGATGCACTCCGGGCAAGCTCCGGCAAGGTCAAGGTTGCGGTGGTCTGCCTGGTCCTGGACGTGGATCCCCAGCAGGCCCGGTCGCTCCTCGCCCGTGCGGGAGGTTCACTGCGCTCCGCCCTGGAGGCAGTGCCGGCGGTGCACTCCCGCGGACCTGAGGAGAGATCCGAGGAGGGAAGGACAGCCCCGTGGACCTGCTGATTGGCGCCGACGTCGGCGGTACGACGTCGAAGGTGGTCGTCTGCGATGTGGATGCCACCGTGAGAGGCTTCGGATCCGCGCCAGGGGGGAACTTCCGCTCCTCGGGTGCCTCCTCGCTGGACAACATCATTGCGGCAATCGCCCGGGCAATCGCGGACGCCGGCGGAGGGCGGGTTGTCGGTGCCCACCTGGGGATTGCCGGAGCGGGTGAGGCCGGGTACGAGAAGATCCGTGACAGCTGTCTCGGCGACGCCGCGGGGCTGGGGATCGACCCCGCAGTGATGGCGGTGTCCACGGACCTCGAGACGGCGTTCGCGGCATCTTCCGCCAGTGGCGAGGGCCTCCTGGTCCTCTCCGGCACCGGTGCCGTTGCGGCAGCCTTCAGTGACCACCAGGTCCGGGGTCGGTGCGACGGGATGGGATGGCTGCTCGGTGACGAGGGGTCGGCAACGTGGATCGGTCTGCGTGCACTGCAGGCGGTGGCCAGGAGCCTTGACCACCGAGGAACTCCGACGTCCTTGCGGGCGCCTCTGCTGCGCGCCGTGGCGGACATGGGCGAGGGCGAGGCGTCCGTGCGTCGCGGCGTTGCCCCGCGTCTGGCCGCGCCTCCGCTCGATCCCCGTCAGCGACTGATCGCCGACACCTACCGCCTTGCGCCGGCAGCATTCGGGTCCCTCGCGCCGCTGGTGTTCGAACATGCCGATCACGGTGACCCGGTGAGTCTGGACATTGTCGCCGAGGCGGGACAGGCGCTGGCACGCGCCGCCACAGGAGCGATGCGCGAGGCCGTCGGTGACGCGGCGCCCCCGCGCGGGGAGACAGTGCTGACCGGCGCTCTGCTGGGCGTGGGGGGGCCATTGCGCGCCCGGGTGTCAGGCCTGCTCGCGCAGTCGTTCCCGATGCTGCCGGTTGTCGCGGAGGCGCTCGCCGCCCCGCCGGTCGTCGGCGCGTTGGCCATGGCCGCGAAGGCTGCCGGAGTCCCTGTGGAGTTGGCGGCGCTGCGTGAAGGGGTCGCGGAGCGCACGCCCTTCCGCTGAGCTTTCCTGCTCGCGGGCAGGTCTGGGCCCCAGGTGCCCACCTGTCAGCGCGGGTCGGCCAGGTCGAGTCCCATCGTGTGACCGACGGCCTGACCATCGACGTACTGCGTGTCCAGGACGGCAAAGCCCAGGTGTGAGTAGAAGGCAACGGCATTGGTGTTGCGCGCACCGACCCCGATGGCCAGGGCCGGGACACCCAGTTCGCGCAGCTTCTGGCAGTAACCCTCGATGAGGAGACGTCCGAGGCCCAGTCCCTGGGCCCGTTGCAGGAGATCGATGTGGAACTCCGCGGGATGGTCGGCGCGCCGGGGTGACCACAGGTCGTCTCCCCCCACCGTCCTGTCGAAGAGGCGCCTGTCCGCCTCGGGCCATGACGAGGTGGAGGGGAAGCGCTCCCGGAGCACCGGTTGCCACTCCGACTTCCACCACCGGGCGAACTCCGCCACATCCGCCACCCCGAGGATGTACCCGCTGACCGCACCGTCGATCTCGACCACCGAGGCCAGCTCGGGGGCGAAGGTGATGTAGGGCAGGGCGTAGATGTGGGGCAGCAGTGCGTCATCGACGAACTTCCCCGTCGCGTCACTCCCGGAGTCGCCGGTCCGGGTGCACACGAGGGCGACCTCGTCGCGGTCCTCCGGGCGGTAGGGGCGGATGAGGTGGTTCACGGCTTCCTCCTGAAGACACCGGTCGGGGCTGTGTGCGCACCGGGCTCCCACCCGCGCAAGCACCCGTTCATTCCAGTCCGATCGCATCCATGGCCAACGGCAGCCAATGGGTCCAGAAGGCGAAGTCGTGTACCCCGGGTCCCTCGTCCCAGGTCAGGTGTGCGCCGACCTCCAGTGCGGTGTCACGGAAGCGGTGGTTCTGTCCGAGCAGACGGTCCTCGGTCCCGCAGGTGGCGAACAGACGGAGGTCGCGGCCCTGGCCTGCGGCAATGCGTGAGACCAGGTCGTGGGGGCCTCCGGCCACGTCGTACCCGCCCAGGTAGTACTCGAAGAGGTCGGGATGGCGTCCCTGGAAGGCGTCCTCCGAGAGGTCGAGGGTCCCCGAGAGGGAGAAGGCCGAGCCGAAGATGTCGGGATGGTCCAGTGCGGCCCTGAACGCACCGTATCCACCCATTGACAGGCCGCCGACGGCCGTGTGGTCCCGTGAGGTGGACACGCGGAGCGTCCGGCGGATCAGGGTGGGCAGCTCGCTGCCCACCCACGTCCCCCAGGCCAGGCCACGGGTGGCGTCCACCCAGAAGGAACGGTGTCCGTCGGGCATGACGATGACGACACCACGCCTGGTGGCCAGGTCCTGGATGTTGACATTGGAGGGCCACTGCATGTGGTTGCCGCTCAAACCGTGCAGCAGGACCAGGAGTGGCCACCCCTCCTGTGGTGGGATCGCAGGAGGGCCCTCCACGGACTCAGGCGTGGCGACCACCACCGTCGTGCGCATCCCGAGGGAGTCGGAGCGGACCTGGGACCACGTCTGCACAGCCATTGCCACATGCTATCCGGACTGCGCGTGGACGCGTCGGCTCTGGTGTCCCCGGTCGTCCCCGGGTGCGCAGACGCGGAGGAGCGAAGTCCGGGTCTCCGGAATACCCTGGAGCAGAAGTCATTGACGATGCGGAGCGACTGAGCAGGAGACACCATGATGAAGATCGGCAACTCGGACCTGGACGTCGCACCCCTGTGCCTGGGGGGCAACACCTTCGGATGGACATCGGATCGCGAGCAGTCACTCGCCGTCCTGGACGCCTTCACCGGAGGGGGCGGCAACTTCGTGGACACCGCCGACTCCTATTCGGCGTGGGTCCCCGGCAACCAGGGTGGGGAGTCGGAGACGATCATCGGTGAATGGCTGACGCGCCGAGGACGACGCGACGACATCGTGGTGGCCACCAAGGTCGCCCAGCACCCCCTGTTCCCCGGACTGGCACCGGACAATGTGATCCGCGCGGCCAACGCCTCCCTGTCCCGTCTGAAGACCGATCACATCGATCTCTACTACGCCCACCAGGAGGATCCCAAGACCCCCGTCGAGGAGTCGGTCGCCTCCTTCGCCTCCTTGCAGAAGGAGGGGAAGATCCGCCACGTCGGGCTGTCCAACTTCTCCGCCACCGCCGTGGATGCCTGGGTGGATGCGGCCGACGAGCAGGGTGTGCCCCGTCCTGTCGCCCTGCAGCCGCACTACAACCTGGTCCACCGATCCGACTTCGAGAAGGGGTTGCGGGCCACTGCGGAGAAGTACCACCTGGGTGTCATGCCCTACTGGGCCCTGGCCTCGGGTCTCCTCACCGGCAAGTACCACTCGGAGGCGGACATCGCGGGTGCGCGCTCTGACATGGTGGGCCGGTACGCGACTCCGGAAGCCTTCGCGGTGGTCGAGGCCGTGCGAGAGATCTCCGCGATCCACGGGGTAGAGCCCACCTCGGTGGCGCTGCGGTGGCTGGCACTGCAGCCGACCGTGGTTGCTCCCATTGCCTCGGCCCGCACCCTCGCCCAGGTCCAGCCGCTGCTGGAGTCCCTGGACCTCACCCTCACCTCCGAGGAAGTCACCGCTCTGGACCGCGTGTCCTCCCTGGTGGAGCGCTGAGCCGAGGGGGTCGCCCTCGTCAGGGGCCTTCCGGACCCCCGTCGGGGGCACCTGGTCCCGAGTGCCCGCCTCACC
>JAKECL010000553.1 GCA_030460725.1 Propionibacterium sp. | reverse complement strand
TAAACCGGCCAAAAATTTTTTTTTGGGGCGGGGGGCCCCCCGGGGGGGGGTCGGGGGGGGGGCGCGCCCCAACACACATGGAGGCGGCTCCTGCCCACTGTGGAGGCAGGGGCCGCCCGTCCCGACGGATCAGCGGAATGGGAGCTCACGTGCCGATCTCCAAGAGGACATCGATGGCCGATGTGGCGCGGGCGGCGGGAGTCTCCGCGCAGACGGTCTCGCGAGTTGCCAATGGCGAGCCCTACGTCTCCGAGACCAAGCGGCTGCGTGTCCTGGAAGTCATGCGCGAGCTCGGGTATCGCCCCAACTCCGCGGCGCGTGCCATGAAGCGTGGGGAGTTCAAGACGATCGGTGTCGTCTTCCACTCCCTGCACGCCCTGGGCAACCATGCGACGCTCGAAGCGATCTCGGAGGCGGCAGCAAAGCTGGGCTACGCCATCACCCTGATCCCCCTGGAGGCCAGGACGCGCCGGGCGGCCGACGGCGCATTCACGCGACTGGGGGAGATGACGGTGGATGCGGTCATCGTCATCATCCCCTCCCACTTCGTCGACGGCGCTGACCTGCACCTGCCCGCAGGTGTTCCCACGGTCGTCCTGGCACCACCCATGGTCGATGGTGCGGGATCGGTGGACTTCGACCAGGAGGTGGGTACCAGGGCAGCCATGGAACGTCTCGTGGAGCTCGGGCACCTCACGGTGCACCACATTGCCGGACCCCGGGACTCCTACTCGGCACAGGGGCGGCGGTCGACCTGGCAGGCCGTGCTGGAGGAGCACGGCATGAGCGTGCCCGAACCGGTCCAGGGGGACTGGAGCCCGGACTCCGGTTACCGGGCGATGCGCCAACTCCTGCAGCGGAGCCACCCGACCGCAGTCTTCGTGGCGAATGACCAGATGGCGTTGGGTGCGTTCCGTGCGATCCTGGAGGCCGGCCTGCGCGTCCCGCAGGACATCTCCCTGGTCGGCTTTGACGACATCGACGAGGCGGTCGCCTTCCCGACCCCATTGACGACCGTCGCCCAGGACTGGGGACGCGTGGGGCGCGAGGCGCTCGATCTCACCATGGAGATGCTGGCGGGCGGGCCTCCGCGCAATGTCCTCGTTCCCACACGCCTGGTCGAGCGACACTCCACCGGGCCCGCTCCCTCTCCGAGCGGCGGGGCAACTCCCGCGGTGTGAGCGGGCGCGAGGCACGGAGCGACCGCAGGTGCCCGGCACCTGCGTGACACGCATCCCGGCGTCCACGGTGCGCAATGCCCCGGGCACGTCCGTGGGACTCTCGGACGTGCCCGGGGCACTCACCTGCTCACAGGCCGGGGCGCCTCCCGATGGTGAGGGTGACCTCCTGGGTGCCGGCGAAGAAGTCGTTGCCCTTGTCATCCACCACGATGAAGGCCGGGAAGTCCTCGATCTCGATCTTCCACACGGCCTCCATCCCCAGCTCCGGGTACTCCAGGAGTTCCACGGATTTGATGCAGTTGGCGGCCAGCTCCGCGGCGGGTCCGCCGATGGAGCCCAGGTAGAAGCCACCATGCGCCTTGCAGGCATCGGTCACGGCCTGGGAGCGGTTGCCCTTTGCC
>JAKECL010000085.1 GCA_030460725.1 Propionibacterium sp. | reverse complement strand
GCGATGAGGGGAAGCACACCCATGACGGACTCCGCGCAGACCGCGCCCCCCGCCGATCCGGCCGATTGCGCGCCCCCCGCAGAACCGGCCCATGACGCGAACCCCGCAGAACCGGTGCGCAAGGCAGCCGCCGCACCTGCGCCCGAGCAGGTGAACCCGCTCCTCACTCCCGTTCCTTCCTCCGCACCGCTCCACCTGGACCAGGACACGGCGCCGAGCCTGCGCGACCTCACGACACTGCGGGTGGGGGGCCCGGTCGCAGCGTTGGTGGACTCGGCCGCCGAGTGGACCCTGGTGGGCGCCGTGCGCGCCGCCGACCGGGAGGCACGGCCCGTGCTGGTCCTGGGCGGTGGCTCGAACCTCCTGGCCTCCGACCGTCTCTTCGACGGGATCGTCGTGCGCGATGTGCGCCAGGTGGTGCGCGCCGAGGAGGTGGACAGGACGCACGTCCATGTCACGGCCAGTGCGGGCACCCACTGGGATGCGCTGGTGTGCTGGACCCTGGTGCACGGGCTCTCCGGTCTGGAGGCGCTCTCCGGCATCCCCGGCTCCGTGGGGGCGGCGCCGGTGCAGAACGTCGGCGCCTACGGCCACGAGGTCGCCGAGACCCTGATCTCGGTGCGGGTGTGGGACCGGGCACTGGGACAGGTGGCGCAGCTGCCTGCACGCGACCTGGGGCTGGGCTACCGCACCTCCGTCATCAAGCGTTCCCTGGCCCTCCCGGGTGCCGACGGTCGAACCTGGGGCCCGACAGGGCGGTGGGTGGTCCTGGAGGCCACCTTCTCCCTGGAACGCTCCGAGCTCTCCGCCCCGGTCCTCTACGCCGAGCTGGCCCGCCACCTCGACGTCGTACCCGGGGGGCGCGCCCCGGCGATCGCCGTCCGTGAGGCGGTGCTGGGTCTGCGCCGCTCCAAGGGCATGGTCCTGGACCACGATGACCACGACACGTGGAGCGCCGGTTCCTTCTTCACCAACCCGATCATGTCCGCAGAGGCCGCCGAGGCACTGCTGCCCCCGGGCGCGCCACGCTTCGATGCGGGGGAGGGACTGGTCAAGGGCTCCGCCGCCTGGCTCATCGACCATGCGGGCTTCCCCCGTGGCTACGCCCTGCCCACCGGGGACGAGGGCGACCCCCGCGCCTCGCTGTCGACCCGCCATGTCCTGGCGCTGACCAACCGCGGTCGGGCCACCGCGGGTGATCTGGAGTCACTGGCCCGTACCGTCCGGGAGGGTGTGCGTGACGCCTTCGGCATCGAGCTGGTGCCCGAACCCGTCACCCTGGGCCTCGATCTGTGACAACCGGCGCCGAGGGCCCACGCAGTGCTCGCTGACCCCAACCCGCATCCGCTCCACCGCGAGGGGCACCGCTACGGGTGGGGCACCACCGGGCGGGTGGCGCCGCCCTCGTCGAAGAGCTGGCGGGCCAGAACGGTGAGCGTGCGGGCGACCTCGGTGCTGTAGAGCATGGAGGAATGTCCTCGGATTGGCAGTGTCACGTGGCGCACGCCCGTCAGGGGCGAGGGCGGCACCGACTGGTCCCACGTCGCCTCCACCTGGATGATGCGGCAGTTGACGGCGTCCTCGCCAGCCAGTTCGGTGATGGTGGGGGAGCCGGGGGAGAGCTCGGCGAGCTCCGTGGTGGGGAAGAGGCGCGTGATGGGCGCTCCGGCGAAGGGGGTCGCACAGGCGATCAGGCCTCGCACACGGGAGCCCTCGGGGCCCAGCATCACGGACTTCCCGACCAGACCGCCCTTGGAGTGGGCGACCAGGACGACATCGTGCAGGTCGTGCAGCTGCAGGTACTCCTGGACGCGGAGGGCGAGGTCCGGGATGGGGGAGGTCATGTCGCCCAGCTCCTCCAGGAGGTGGACGTCCCAGCCGGCGTCGTGCAGGACCTGCGCCCACACGTGGAAGTGGCGCCAGTCCTCCCAGATGCCGGGCACGCCCACGACGGTGCGCGGAGGTGTCTCGCCCGTGGATCCACGCGTGGGGGTGCGGTAGGCCTGCGGGCCCGGCGGCAGGTTGCGGCCGCGTTCCAACCACAGGCGGTGTCCGAAGGAGGAGGTCCAGTCCTCCAGGGCGATGGGGGCACGTTCCAGGATCGGTGGGATGCGCGCCCAGGGGGCGCCGGACACCGGGCGTGCGTCGAGCGGGCGGTTGTCGACCGTGTCGTCGTCGACGGCGGACGAACCCCCGGGCTCTGTGGGCTGCTCGGGACCTTGCGCCTCCGTGGGCACCCCGGCCTCCGGTGTCGTGGGCACCCCGTCCGCCCCGGGGTGAGATCCCCTCCCGTCCTGATGGGCCTCCAGCTGGGTGTACCAGTGCCACAGTGGACGTGAGCGCCGGTCGGGCAGCAGGTCCTCCAGATGGTCCAGGCGCGAGCGCAACCGCTGGAGGCGGGCGCGCAGGTCCTCAGGTGGGGTCGGCTGCGAGCCAGGCATCGATGCGTCGGTGCCATTCACGCTGCTCCTCCTCCCCGACCAGGGATGCGTCCACGGACTGGTGGGCCAGTGTCGCCAGCTGGGCGTCGGTGAGGCCGTGCACGTCGCGGGCCGCCGCATACTGGGCCAGCAGGCGGGAGTGGAAGAGCAGCGGGTCATCGGCGCCCAGCGCCACGGTCGCACCATGCTCCATGAAGACCTCCAGGGGGACCCGGCGCAGGTCCGGGTAGACGCCCAGGCGGACATTGGAGGTGGGGCAGACCTCGAAGGCGATGTGGTCCTCCACCAGCCTGTCCAGGAGAGCCGGGTCCTCGGTGGCGCGCACGCCGTGTCCCAGCCGGGTGGGCCCCAGCGCCGCGACCACCTCGCGCACCGAGTGCGGCCCCAGGAGTTCGCCGCCGTGGGGCAGGGCCGCCAGTCCGGCGTCCCGGGCGATGTGGAAGGCGGTGGAGAAGGCGGAGGTGTCGCCCACCCTCTCGTCGTTCGACAGTCCGAAGCCGACGACCTTGCCCGCTCCGCGTCCCGCGTACTGTGCGGCCAGCCGTGCCAGGGTGCGGGCATCCAGGGGGTGGCGTGTGCGTGAGGCCGCAACCACCACACTCACCTGGACGCCGGTGTCACGTGAGGCAACCTCCGCCTCGTCCAGGATGATCTCCAGGGCGGGGGTGAGCCCACCCACCCAGGGAGCGTAGGACGTGGGGTCCACCTGCATCTCCAGATGGACGGAGCCCTCCGTGGCCTCATCCTCGGCTGCCTCGTGGACGATGCGACGCATGACGGCCTCGGAGCGCACCAGGGTGCGGGCGGAGTCATAGGAGCGTTGGAAGCGGAACCAGCCGCGCGCATCGGCCGGGACCTTGAGGGGGTCGAGGTCCAGCAGGTGGGGCGGCAGGCGGACCCCGGATTCGTGGGCGAGCTCCACCAGCGTCTGGGGGCGCATGGCACCTGTGAAGTGCAGGTGGAGGTGTGCCTTGGGCAGGGTCGACAGGTCGCGCCGCCCCGGTGGCGTGGGGGGTGCCTCGGTGAGCGAAGGCTGGGATGGCAGCGTGGCCTCCGCCCGGTGGCGGGCGCGTGTGCCGACGAGGGCGTCCTCCGTCATCGGCGCGCGTCCATCCACATCATGATGTCCTGCAGGAGGGCCGGTCCCTCCGGTTCGTTGAGGATCTCGTGGTAGGCGCCGTCAATGATGCGCAGGTGCACCTCCGCCGTGCGGGTGCGTTCGACGTACTCCCGGGAGCCTTCGACATGGGCCAGGGCGTCCGCGCCTCCGTGGAGGATGAGGGTGGGCACCGTGAGCATTGCCGCATTGTCGATGACGCGGTCGCCCTGGACCACCAGGGTCACCGCGGTGAGCAGGGGGACCCGACCGTGGTAGACCAAGGGGTCCTCCCGGTACTCCCGGACCACGTCGGCCACGCGTGAGATGCGGGCGTCGTCGAGGTGGACCGTGGGCGTCCCCGGTGCCATGCGCGCCATGGGCAGCAGGGAGTGGGCAACGGAGCTGGGCATTGAGGGGTCGGGGCGCAGGGCCGGGCCCGTGAGGACGACCCCGTTGAGTCGGTCGCCCTCCAGCAGGGAGGAGGCAGCGGCGATGGTGGCGCCCATGGAATGGCCCAGTAGGAAGAGGCCTTCCGTGCGTGAACGCTCCAATGCCTCGCGCCGCAGGCGCAGGTGGTCGAGGATCAACGCCCCCACGTCCACACGCGCCCGAGGGCCTGGTGCAGTGCCGTGACCGGGCAGATCATGGGTGTGTACGTCCCAGCCCCCCTCGGTCAGTGCGGAGACGACGTGGGCATAGCGCCCGGAGTGCTCCGCGTATCCGTGGGTGATGAGGACGGTCCCGAGCGGATGGTCGGTCGCGGCGAGATGGGTGTGCAGCTCCATGGGGCCATTCTGGCATTGACCTGCCGCCCCCATGCTCCCGGGCGGGGGACACGGGTGCGGTCCCGGGTCGGATGCCGAAGGCAACCCGATCAGTCGAGTTCGCCCTTCATCAGCTTCGCCGAGAGAACGCCCGGGATCTCCGGGACCGCAGTGAGGAACGGCTCCGCCGACTGCTCAGTGGTGTTCCTCAGGCGGATGGTCGCCTGGAAGCGTCGTTCCCGCCCGGGACGGCTGATGTTGCGGGTGTCCGTGAGCAGAGCCTCGTAGCCCTGGTCGGCAGCGGTCACCAAGGTGTTCCGAAGTGCGCCGATCCCCTCCCGGTACCGCACGAGGACCAGACAGTCCGGAGAACTGACGAAGAGATGGGTCATTCTCCCCAGTACGAAGACGGACACGAGGTAGAGCGCGGCCGTTGCGCAGGCAAGGGTCGGGGTTCCTGCTCCACAGGCCATGCCCACTGCAGCGGTGACCCAGATCGAGGCGGCGGTCGTCAGACCGGAGACGGTGTCATGGCGCACGAAGATCACCCCGGCTCCCAGGAACCCGATTCCGGAGACGATCTGGGCCGCCACGCGTGTGGGATCCACCGATGCGGCCGTCGAGATGTCGGAGAACCCGTAGGCGGAGACCAGTGTGAACAGCGCGGATCCGAGGCCCACCAGGCTGTGGGTCTTCACTCCTGCGGCCTTCAGGCGGTGCTGACGCTCCAGGCCGATGATCGCCGAGAGGAGGAATGCGATGGCGAGCAGGGCGAGCTGGGTCAGGATCGTGTCACTGATCCATTGGATGCGCACCGTCGGTCCCTTCGCCCCGGTGGGCGGATCCTCACCGTCGATGAGCTTTGCGTGCGGGGAGTCTATGCGCTTGTACTCCACGGGTCAACCAACACGGAGGTTTCGATGACGAATCCAGCGGTGGCGTCCGAGTCGGCCCAGGATGCCGACCTTCACCTGGAGACCCGACACGGGCGCCGGAGTTTCTTCTCCGCGGTGGTGTCGATCTGGCTCGGCACGACCATGGAGTACGTGGACTTCGCGCTCTACGGGCTGGCCGCCGGTCTTGTCTTCAGCGACGTGTTCTTCCCGGAGCAGACCGTACTGGTGGCGCTCCTGTCCTCCTTCGCCACCTACGCCGTCGGCTTCCTGGCCAGACCGGTCGGCGCGATCGTCCTGGGACACCTGGGGGACCGACACGGACGGAAGAAGATCCTGATCTTCACCGTGACCTTGATGGGTCTGTCCACCACTGCCATCGGCCTGGTTCCGAGCTATGCCCACATCGGGGCCTGGGCACCCGCCATCCTCATCATGCTCCGCATCCTCCAGGGCTTCGGCGCAGGAGCCGAGCTCTCCGGCGGAGCGGTGATGCTGGCCGAGTACGCCCCCACCCGCCACCGTGGCCTGGTCACCTCCCTGATCGGGGTGGGCTCCAACAGCGGAACACTGCTGGCGTCCTCGGTCTGGTTGCTCGTGCTGATGCTGCCCCACGAGGACGTCGTGTCCTGGGGCTGGCGCATCCCCTTCCTCGCTTCCGTTCTGGTGGCAGCACTGGCGCTGGTCCTGCGTCGCTCGATGGACGAGAGCCCCGTCTTCAAGGCGTTCCAGGCGAAGAAGGCTTCCGAGGTCCAGAGCCTGGAGCAGCTCCCGGCGTCCGGGAACGCCGACGGCGACTCGGGGTGGAAGGCCTTCATGGTGATGCTCGGCCTCCGTATCGGGGAGAACGGTCCCTCCTACATCGCGCAGGGGTTCCTGATCGGATACGTCGTGAATGCCCTCGCTGTCTCCAAGACCGTTCCCACGACTGCGGTGCTCATCGCCTCGGTGCTCGGGTTCGTCGTCATCCCCTTCTCGGGGTGGCTCTCGGACCGCTTCGGTCGCCGGGTGGTGTACAGGGTGTTCTGCGCCCTCCTGGTCCTGTACGGGTTCCCGGCCTTCGCAGCGCTCCAGTCCGGCAAGCCAATCGTCGTGGGCGCGGTGATCGTGGTGGGGATGTGGCTGGGTTCCCTCGGGATCTTCGGTGTCCAGGCTGCCTACGGTGTCGAGCTCTTCGGGGTCGAGCACCGCTACTCGAAGATGGCGATCGCGAAGGAACTCGGGTCGATCCTGTCGGGAGGGACGGCTCCGATGGTTGCCTCGGCGCTCCTCGCCGCATCGGGCTCCTGGGTGCCGTTGGCGATCTACTTCGTCGTGATGGCAGGTATCGGGCTGGTCACCACCTTCTTCGCACCCGAGACCCGTGGGCGCGACCTGGCGCTCCGCGAGGACGCCATCTGAATGGGAGAATGGCTCAATGGCCAGACGACCCACCCAAGGTGAAGTGGCGAGAGTCGCAGGTACCTCCACTGCCGTCGTCAGCTATGTGCTGAACAACGGCCCCCGCCCCGTCTCCGCAGAGACTCGTCGCAAGGTGCTGGCGGCGATCGAGGAGACCGGCTACCGACCCAACAACCTCGCCCGTGCCCTGGCTTTCGGGCAGAGCAGTGTCGTCGGACTCGTCGTCCCCGACCTCGCCAATCCCTTCCTTGCGCAGCTCGTCAGATGCCTGGAACGGGAGTTCCACCTCCGGGGGTACTCCCTGCTGATCGGGGACTCCGAGGACAGCGCGGACACGGAGGTCGGCGTCCTCGAGACACTCATGAGTCAACAGGTCGCTGCGCTGCTCTGGTACGGCGTGGAGCAACCACTTCCCCTGGACATCGTCGAATCCAGCCACTCGCCTGTCGTCCTCCTCAACATGCCACCGAACTCGGATGACCTCACGGGACACGACCATCTGATTGCCGTGGACACTGACGAGAGGCAGCACGCGAGGATGGCCACCGAACACCTCCTGGACCACGGCAGGACGCGGATCGCCCATCTCGGCGGTCCGACCGGTCGTCTCAATGCCCGCGAGAGGGCACGGGGATGGTCGGAGGCGCTC
>JAKECL010000552.1 GCA_030460725.1 Propionibacterium sp. | reverse complement strand
GTGGAGCAGTTGTACCTCACACATCGCCTCGTCCAGATCCGCCCAGGAACCCTCAAAGCGCAGGAGGACCGCAGTCGCCGTGGGCACACCCAGTCCGACCTCTGTGCGGGGCTCCTCCCCCGCTGCGAGGACGGCAGCCACGGAGGAGACGGTCGGTTCGTGACCGACGATCATGGCGGAGTCTCCGTCCATGGCACGTGCGAGCTCCAGAACCTGGTCCACACCTCCCAGGTAGACGCCCTCGTCCTCCCAACTCCTTCCGATGTCAACCGAATCCGCGATGCCCTCCATGGTCTCCACTGCGCGCACCGCAGGAGAACACACCGCTGTGCCGACACGGGGAATCTCCTGCGCCACCAGCACACCCAGGCGTCTGGCCTGATCGCGTCCGGCACCAGTGAGCTGACGACCCCGGTCCCCCGTCCGGGCACGGCCTTCCGCCTGGGCGTGGCGCACGAGGATGAGCGTGTGAGCAGTCATGTCGCCTAGGGTAGTCAGGCGCCGTTGGGGAGGAGACCCGAATGTCACTGGCACGAGGACCCGAGGACATGGTCTGCTCCGCGCGCGAGTGCGAGAACTCCGCGACCTGCGCCATCATCTGGTCCAATCCCAAGATCCACACAGGGCGCCACAAGACATGGTTGGCATGCCAGGACCACCGTCAGTTCCTGGTCGACTACGTCGGCTACCGCGGGTTTCCCGTCGAGGTCATCTCACTGGAGGAGCTCACCGAGCGTGAGGGCGAGCATCGAGGCGAGGCCGACTGAGCGTGTGACCACCGAAGCCTCGGTGCACACACCCGGGTCACCCCGCACGGGGCTGTCCTTCACGGGCCTCCTGGTGGAGCACGACCACCGACACCTGCTCACAGGGTCCTGTTGCGCAGCGCAATGAGCCCGGGATCCAGGGGCCGATCCGCGAACACCAGCCGCATGCACTCCTCTCCCCCGGGCACCGGAGGTCGCAACATCCGCACGCGCAGTGCCTCCCCCGTCACGCCCCGCCACACGAGGTCCAGGTTGAGGTGGCGAATGACGCCCAGGGATGCGGGGTTGGTGGACAGTGCCACAGCCGTGAGTGCCAGTTCCGGCTGGCACTGACCCACAAGCGAGGCGACAGCTCGTGCCGCCTCCGTGGCCAGACCCTTGCCCCAGGCTTCGGGACGCAGACGCCAGCCGATGTTCACCAGTGCATTCCCCGCCCATAGCTCGGCCGGCCCGCTGGTGCCGGTCACCACGCGCAGAGGGGCGTCGCCCTCGTGGGAGAGCACGAAGGCACCGCAGGTCCCCAGCACGCGAGGGCAGCCCTGCATGCGCACGGCGAACTGGCCGAGGCCACAGCGCCGGAACGACCCACGCGACAGGGCGACGAACTCCTCCGTCTGGGCGGGTTCGGTGACCTGCCCCATCGGGAAGTGGCGCCAGGTCGCAGGATCGGAATGGATGGAATGGACAGCAGGCGCGTCCTCCTCCAGGAGAGGACGCAACTCAAGTCGCTGAGTGGTCAGGGTCGGCATGCACTCCAGCGTAGGAGCATCCCACGACATTCCCACCAGAGCCGGCACCCACGCGGACTCCGGATCGTCGG
>JAKECL010000084.1 GCA_030460725.1 Propionibacterium sp. | reverse complement strand
CTCTGGGACCGAGGAGGACCCCCGAGGTACCCCATCCGCCTCGACGAGGGCGGCTCCCTGTGCCGCAGGTCTGTCGGCCCGCCCTCCGCCTCGGCACCCACCTCGGCACCTGCCGCGCACCCACCGCTTCCATCCGTCCGGAACGCGTCCACACCGTGCCCACGATCCACCGCCGGGTCCGGCACCCCCGCGCGTGGCTCCACTGCTGCAGAGGTACACCGAGCCCTCCACAACGAGACCCTCCAGCCCCGCTGTCTCCACAGGCACACGTGGCGGCGGGTGACCGCGGACGAAGATCGGGGCAGTGTCCATGCATGGGACGACGGCGGATGCTGGGAGAGGCTGGGGGCAGCGGCGGCGGCGCCCAGGGCCCCCGTTCGGGCGAGGACGGGAGTGGACGCTGCGGTGTGGCGTCCCGGGTGCCCAGCCGCGCAGGCGGCGACAGCCGGGGCGACAGCCGGGGCGACAGCCGGGGCGACAGCCGGGGCGGGGTCCTCACACCTCTGCTGCTCGCGGCATGCCTGGGCCTCGACCTGCTCATGGTGCACCCCGCCGGGGCACACGCGGTACACACCGCTCCCCCGATTGCCCCTGCGCTCACCGGGGCGGCAGGGGACGCACAGGTCCGCTCAGGGAGCACCGACTCCGACGCACCGGCAGGAGCCTGGTCGTGGCCCACCGGTGTTCCAGTCGGCGTGGTCCGGGGATTCGACGCGCCCGCCCACCCCTGGTTGCCCGGGCACCGCGGCGTCGACCTGGACGTCACGGTCGGCTCCCTGGTCCTGGCACCGGACGACGGTGTGGTGGTCCACGCCGGACAGGTGGTGGACCGCGGGGTGGTCTCCGTCCAGCACGGGGACCACCGTTCGACATTCGAGCCGGTCACCCCACTGGTCAGCGCCGGCCAGGTCGTGGCCCGGGGCCAGCCTCTGGCCAGCGTGGAGGGCGGGCACTCCCCCGGCGCCCTGCACTGGGGAGTGCGCAGCGGTGCGAAGTCCTATGTCAATCCCCTGCGCATGCTCGTCGTTCGTGTGGTCCTCAAACCCTGGGAGGGGTGATCTGACATGATCCTGAGGGTTCTGCGCCCTCCGGGACCGGGGATGTGGTCCCACCTGCCGAGCGGCACGGAGCCGGGTGCGGGACTCCTCAGGCGCGTGGATGGGCCTGACGGTAGACGGCCGAGAGACGGGCGGAGTCGACGTGGGTGTAGCGCTGGGTCGTCTGCAGGGAGGCATGACCCAACAGCTCCTGGACCGACCTCAGGTCCGCCCCGCCCTCCAGCATGTGGGTGGCAGCCGTGTGACGCAGACCGTGGGGCGCCACATCGTGCACCCCGGCGCGGGCAGTGAGACGGTGCAGCGCGCCCCGCATGATGCGCTGGTCGACCCTTCCCCCCCTCGCACCCAGATAGAGGGCCGACCCGCTGGCAGGGGTCCACAGGCGGGGACGGCCCCTGTCCATCCACGCCTGAAGCGCCTGGGCCGCAGGGTCCCCGAAGGGCACCACCCGTTCCTTGTCGCCCTTGCCGACGACCCGCAGGGACTGCGTGGAGGACATGACACTGTCCAGGTCCAGGGAGCACAGCTCCGCTATACGTGTCCCCGTGGCGTAGAGCATCTCCAGGGCCGACCAGTCCCTCAGCGCTTGGGGGGCGTCGTCCTGGGCTTCCTGTCTGGCACGGTCCAGGAGACGGGTGATCTCGCCGTGACCGAGAACCTCGGGCAGGCGTTGGTCGGGTCTGGGTGAAAGCAACTGCAGAGCGGGATCACTGGGCAGGAGGCCACGTCCATGCGCCCATTCGGTGAAGCTGCGCGCCGAGGCAGTGTGGCGGGCCAGGGTTGAGCGCGAGGCACCTGCCTCGGCGAGAGCAGCCAGCCAGCCCCGCAGTGCGCGCGTCGTCAAGACATCCGCGAGCGCCCGGGGGGCCGGGCTCTCGTCGGAGAGGTCCAGGTGATCCAGGAGCGAGTGGAGATCGGCGAGGTAGGCGCGCACGGTGTTGTCGGAGAGTCCCCTGACGTCGCTCAGATGGGTGGCCCACTGTTCCAGGACCGCGGCCTCGCTCATGGGGCCATCGTAGGGATCCCGCCCTGCGTGCACCTCACCGGGCGCCCGGTGCGCGGGCCCACCCCGAGGGGTGGGCGACCACCAGCCCCTCCAACTCCAGTCTGGCCACGGCCCCCAGCACCTCCTTCTCCGCCATCCCAGATGCCCTCACCAGACGCTCCAGCGTGGTGCCGGCGCGCCTGGGCAGCGCCTCCCAGACCCTGCGCTGGGCAGGTGGGAGGGCATCGGTGCCGGTGTCGGTGACGACGGGGGCACCCGGAGCGCTCCCAGTGGTGAGAGTGCCCAACGCGCTCACCATCTCCAGGACGTCCGCTCCGCCCCGGACCAGGGTGGCCTGCTCCCTGATCAACAGGTGGCACCCGCTGGAGGCGTCCGAGGTGAGCGGCCCGGGGACTGCGCCCACGTGGCGCGCCAGGTCTCCGGCGCGCCGCGCCGTGGACAGGGCGCCCGACCGCAGGGACGCCTCCACCACGACTGTCGCTCCACTGAGGGCGGCGATCACCCTGTTGCGGCCCAGGAAGCGCCACTTGGCGGGTCTCCAGGACGGAGGGACCTCCGAGACCACGGCACCCCTGTGTGCGATCTCGGTCAGGAGGTCGCGGTGGGCTGCAGGGTAGGGATTCGCCAGACCGCCCGCCATCACCGCCGTCGTGTGGCCCCCAGGAGTGGCCAGCGCGCCACGGTGGGCAGCCGCATCGATACCGAACGCCCCTCCGGAGACGATGTCGACACCCGCCTCCGCGACCTCCAGAGCCATGTCCGCTGCGACGCGGGTGCCGTAGGAGGTCGCGGCACGCGCCCCCACCAGGGACACCGCGACTCCGGGAGCCAGTCTTCCCAGGACCCACAGGGCGTGAGGTGCCTCAGCTCCCAGGTCCTCCAGCCCGACAGGCCATCCGGGCTCCCCGGGGAGCACCAGATGTCCTCCCAGGGACTCCAGCTCGGCGATGTCCCTCACGGGGTCCGCCACCACGGCCCTGGGGTGCCAGCGCTGCCAGGCTTCCACCCATCCACGAGGGCGGCCCCGTTCGTCGCGTGCGACCCGGGGTGGGAGGGGGCCGGGTGCAGGTGCCAGTGCCCAGTCGAGTGCCTCCTGGTCACCCAGAGCGTGGCGAAGCGCGTGGGCATGCATGTCACCGGGCTCCACCACGGCGCACCAGAAGGCACTCCTCACGCGCGGGTCCGACAGCTCAGCCTGTTCCACGGTGATTCTCCTTCCGTAGGGCGAGTGCGTGGGCGAGGTCGGTGTCGTCAGGATGGTCGTGGTCGGCGAGATCGGCCACCGTCCATGCCAGACGTAGCACGCGGTCGGCACCGCGCATGGAGAGCACTCCCCTGTCCACGGAACGGTCCAGGAGCGCCACGAGTGCCGGGTCCAGGCCGGAGTGCTCCCGCAGCCAGGGACCGGGGACCTGGGCATTGGCGGCCCACCCCTGGGGTGCCCATCGCTGGCGTGCCCGTTCGCGTGCCTCGCGCACACGGCGCGCCACGGCTTGGGAGGACTCCGCGGAGTCCAGGGCCAGGTCCGCTCGGCTCGGGGAGTGCATGGAAATGCGGATGTCGACGCGGTCCAGCAGTGGGCCCGACAGCCGTGAGACGTAGCGACGTCTTTGCAGGGAGGAACAGGTGCACTCCCCCGTGCGTGACCCCGATCTCCCGCAGGGACAGGGGTTCGTGGCCATGACCAGTTGGAAGGAGGCGGGGTAGCGGGCGGTGGCGCGCGAGCGGTGGATGCGCACGACCCCCTCCTCCAGGGGTTGGCGCAGGGCGTCCAGGACGACCGGCGAGAACTCGGCAGCCTCGTCCAGCAGCAGGACACCCCCGTGCGCCAGGGAGACGGCCCCGGGTCGGGGCATGCCGACACCTCCGCCGATGAGGGAGGGCATGGTGGCGGAGTGGTGGGGCGCTTGGAAGGGCGGTCTGCGCACCAGGCCTGTGCCGGGGGACAGGAGCCCGGCCACCGAGTGGAGGGAGGTCACCGTGAGCGCGGTCTGGTCGTCGAGGTCGGGAAGCAGGGAGGTCAGCCGGTTCGCCAGCATCGTCTTGCCCGACCCTGCCTCCCCCACCAGGAAGAGGTGGTGTCCGCCGGCGGCTGCGACCTCTGCGGCCCGCCTGGCCAGAGGCTGTCCCCGGACCTCGGCCAGGTCCGGCGAGCCGTGGATGGCGCCACGGGGACCTGGGTCAGCTTCTCCTCGGGTGCGTGGGGGTGTCCCGGGACCCAGGGTGACGGCGCGGCGCGCCTCACCCCCGCCGTGTCCCACGACGTCGGCCAGGTGTTCCAGCGCCAGCACCTCCACACCCGGCACGAGTCCGGCCTCGTGGGCGCTGGAGGCCGCGACCACCGCGCGGCGCACGCCCGCACGGCTGGCGGCGACCAGACAGGGCAGCACCCCCGGCACGCTGCGCAGGCTCCCGTCCAGTCCGAGTTCCGCGACGAACACGGTGGACTCGGTGAGCCGCGGGGACACCTGGGCGGTGGCCACCAGGATCGACACGGCCACGGCCAGGTCGAACCCACTCCCGCTCTTCGGCAGGTCGGCGGGAGACAGACTCACGGTGGTGCGCTGGTCCAGCGACTCCAGACCGCAGGACTGCAGGGCAGCTCTCACGCGTTCCCGGGACTCGCGAACGGAGGTGTCCGGGAGCCCGACCAGGGTGAAACTGACCAACCCGCGCCCCACATGGGTCTCGACCTCCACCAGGTGCCCCTCCAGGCCCACCAGGCCGACTGCGAGGGCGGAGGCCACGGCGTTGGCGTTCACGATCCGATCCCCCGGATCCACCTGATGTGCTGGTCCGTCCCACCTCGGGGATCCACCTGCACCGCCACGACGTCCAGTCTGACCTTCCCGTGCAGGTCATGGGCATCCAGCCACGCAGGGACCAGCTTCCTCAGCCGTGCAACCTTGCGCGCGTCGACGGACTCCAGGGCCGTCCCACGCAGGGCCCCCCGACGGGTGCGCACCTCGACGAAGACCAGGGTGCCCTGTGCGCGGTCATGTGCCACGACGTCGAGTTCCCCTCTGGGACCGTCGCGCCAGTTGCGGTCCAGGACCTCCAGGCCCTCCCCTTCCAGGAAGGACACGGCGAGATCCTCACCCCTGCGTCCGAGCTCCCGGCGTCCATCGTTGCGCATGCCACCACCTCCACCCACACGGTGGCAGCAGGGACCCCTGGGCGCAGCAACGCAGGGGGGCGTCTGTGGACGCGGAGCGGGCCCCGGACGACTGTGGACAGAGCCCCACCGGCTGGGAGGAACAGCATGGCCGCCTCTCGGTCCACATGGGGCACAGTGCCCTGGAGACAGTCCAGGCGCCGGTCGGAGGATCCCCGGGTCCCTGCAGCCTCACGGACCGGGCAACATCACCCACCAGGCAACATCACGGACCGGTGGAGCTTCAGGGAATGTCGAGCTCCGGCTTGGACAGCTCCTCGACATTGACGTCCTTGTAGGTGATGACACGCACCGACTTCACGAAGCGCGAGGACCGGTAGATGTCCCACACCCACGCGTCGGTGAGCGTCAGCTCGAAGAAGACGTCCTGACCGACGGGATGCGCCTGGATGTCGACCTTGTTGCACAGGTAGAAGCGACGTTCCGTCTCCACGACATAGGTGAACAGGCCCACCACGTCGCGGTACTCACGGAAGAGCTCCAGCTCCAGGGCGTTCTCGTATCCTTCGATGTCCTCACTGCTCACAGTCCCATCATGCCCTCTCCCGGCACACTCGGCCCCATCGGGGCCCCGGCGGCCGACGCGCCGTCACCTGCCGTGACACCCGGCAGGTGCCACGTCCTGCGGTGGAGCTCACACGGACCCAGGCGTGAGAGACCCCGCACGTGGGACGGTGAGGCGTAGCCCTTGTTGTGCGCCCAGTCGTACCCGGGGTCGGGCAGCTCACACATCCGGGCGTCACGACTGACCTTGGCGAGCACGGAGGCCGCGGAGACGACCGCGCACTCCAGGTCCGCGCGCACCCGCGTCACCACCGGCACACCCGGACCGGCGCAGTCCCCTGCGGTGAAGAGATCCTGCTCGGGGGGCGTCAACCAGTCGTGGGAGCCGTCCAACAGCACGACACCGGGATGGACTCCCCCGGCACGGACCGCACGAAGTGCGCGCAGTCCTGCCAGTCGCAGCGCGGTGATGATCCCACAGGCGTCGACCTCAGCGGCACTCGCCCATCCGACGGCGCTGGTGAGAACCCACTGCTGAACCGGGGCGCACATGGCTTCCCGGCGTCGGGGTGTCATGCGCTTGGAGTCAGTGAGTCCCTGGGGAGGAGGCCCGCAGGTGGCATCGACCACGCACACGCCGACGGCGACGGGACCTGCCAGAGCACCTCGCCCGACCTCGTCCATACCCGCCACCGTTGTGTGGAGGGAGCACAGCTGCAGTTCCACATCGCGCGTGGCGACCCGGGTGGGGCTCATGGCGCACCCACGCCGTCGAAGACCTCGCGTCCCTCCAGCGCCTTCCAGTGGTCGATCGGCCAGATGACCCACCGCGCGCGCCCCACCACGTCCTGGACTGCGATGAACGGCGACTGCCCTCCCGTCATGTGGAAGCGGGAGTCGGCGGAGTTTCCACGGTTGTCCCCCATCACCCACAGGTGTCCCTCGGGGACGACCACGTCGAAGGTGACGGTGGAGGGGGACTGCCCGGCTGCCACGTAGGTCTCGTCCAGTGCTGTCCCGTTCACCTCGACGCGCCCTGCGGCAGTGCAGCAGGTGACGTGGTCCCCGCCCACCCCGATGACGCGCTTGACCAGTGTCTGTTCCCCGTCCGCGGGGAGGAACCCGATGAACTCCCCGACGGAGCGCAGGGCACCAGCCACCCCGTTGGCACGGGCGCTGGGCAACCAGCCCAGCGAGTCGTTGAAGACCACCACGTCGCCACGTCGGATGTCGTGGGTCCAGGCGGAGATCCGCGAGACGGCAATCCGGTCATCCTCGACCAGCGTGTCGTGCATGGAGGGAGAGGGAATCCAGAAGACCTGAACCACGAAGGCACGCAACAGCGAGGACAGGACGACGGCCAGGACGAGGACCAGTCCGACCTCGCGCAGCCACGCCAGCGGCCCGGGGGCAGCCTCAGGCGGGCGGGCCCTGCGTCGCCGGGGTGAGACGTGGGAGGCGGGTACCACCGGGACGGGACCCGTGCGGGATCCGCGTGTCCCACGTGGGCCGGACGACTC
>JAKECL010000083.1 GCA_030460725.1 Propionibacterium sp. | reverse complement strand
CCCGAGGGCTGAGGCCCCCACCGGGTGAGTCGCCGTCACTCGACCACGGCCTGACGCACCGGCTGCTCGGCGCCCTGCGCATCGCTTTGCCCCGTCCCTCCCCGAACCGTCGCCGTTGCGGGACCCGGCCACACTGCCCGCGAGTTCAGGTGAGATGGCGCAGGACGCGCTCCGGAGCGTCCAGGAACATCCTCCAGTTCCTCACCATGTCGAGATCCTCGTAGTCCCTGCGCTCCATTCCGGATGCGGACAACTCCAGGATCCGCGCCCCTGGCAGCGCGGCCAGGATCGGGGAGTGCGTGGACATGACGACCTGAGAGCCTCCGCGGACCAGGTCCATGACCTGGGCGATGAGCATCAGGCATCCATTGAAGGAGAGCGCGGACTCCGCCTCGTCGAAGACCCAGAGTCCCTGGACTCCCGCGCGTGCGGTGAAGAACTCGATGAAGGACTCCCCGTGGCTCTGGAAGTTGTTCCTCCCGGGGCCATCGATGCCGGAGAGATAGGCCAGATGCGAGTGCATCGTCTCCGCCCGGAGGAAGACGCCCCTCCTGGACGCCCCGGCGCCGCGGATGAGATGCAGGTGCGTTGCCAGCCCCGACTCGGTGCGTTGGGTGTGGTGGACGGCGTTGTGGGTCCCGCCCTCAGCGTTGAGGCCGAAGGACTCCGCGAGCGCCTCCACCAGGGTGGACTTCCCCGACCCGTTCTCTCCGACCAGGACGGTCAGCGGCGAGAGGTCCAGGCCTGAGTCGAGCAGGTCCCGCACGGCGGGCACCGTCGCGGGCCACTCGCCCCTGGGCAGCGGGTCGAGCGGGTCCTCCTCGATGCGTCGCAGGGGAAGAGCCGACGGTGTGGTCATGTCCACCAGTCTAGGAACGGGTGCCCCCGACGGGGCGCGGCGCACACCCCGGCCTCGTGCCCGCAATCCCTGCCCTGGGGACCCGAGCTGCACGCATGTGCGTCCGCCCTCGTCGCAGGGCAAAGGTCACTCCGACAAGGCGGCGCGACCCACGTACCATGGAGGACATGTCTGCCACCGAAGCTGAGGTCATGACGGCCCTGGGCACCGTCATCGATCCCGAGATCCGCCGTCCCATCACCGACCTCGACATGATCGACTCCGTCGCCGTGGACGGGGACCGGGTCGCCGTCACCGTCCTGCTCACCACCGCCGGCTGCCCCCTGCACGCGACCATCACCAAGGACGTGAAGGAAGCCGTCGGCGCGCTCGACGGCGTCGCCGCCGTCGACGTGTCCATGGGCGTCATGAACGACGACCAGAAGAAGGCACTGCGCGAGAAGCTCAACGGCGGGCGCGCAGAGCGCGAGATCCCCTTCGCCCAGCCCGGCTCCCTCACCCGCGTCATCGCCGTGACCTCCGGCAAGGGCGGCGTCGGCAAGTCCTCCATGACGGCCAACCTGGCCGCGGCCATGGCGGAACAGGGCCTGAAGGTGGGCGTCATGGACGCCGACATCTACGGGTTCTCCATCCCCCGCATGCTCGGGGTCGAACACGAGCCCCAGGTCATCGACGGCATGATCATCCCCCCGGTCGGGGTGGCCGGCATCAAGGTCATGTCCATCGGGATGTTCGTGCCCGACGGACAGGCTGTCGTGTGGCGCGGGCCCATGCTGCACCGCGCCCTCCAGCAGTTCCTCGCCGATGTCTTCTGGGGCGACCTGGACGTCCTCCTCATCGACATGCCACCGGGCACCGGTGACGTCGCCATTTCCATCGCCCAACTGCTCCCCAACTCCGAGATCCTGGTCGTCACCACCCCCCAGGTCGCCGCGGCCGAGGTCGCCGAACGTGCGGGATCGATTGCCGGCCAGACCCGTCAGCGCGTCATCGGGGTCGTGGAGAACATGTCCTTCATGGTCCAGCCGGACGGCTCCCACCTGGAGATCTTCGGTTCCGGTGGCGGCACCTCCGTCGCCGCACGCCTGACGTCCCAGCTCGGCTACGAGGTGGAACTGATGGGACAGGTTCCCCTGGACATCGCCCTGCGAGAGGGCGGTGACTCCGGACGTCCCGTCGCCCTGGGCGAGGGCGCTGCCGCCGACCAGGTGCGTGAGGTGGCTGCGGTCCTGGGCCAGCGCGCCCGTGGCCTGGCGGGACGCCCCCTGGGCGTCTCCCCCGTGGGCGGTCGCTGATAGCCGGACACACCGCGATGCGGACCCGGGCCCGCCCTCGTCGGGGGAAGTGGGCCGGCCCGCGGACGCGCGCGATATAGGCTGGTGGCGAGGACGAGGACGGGAGACGGCATGGCGACCGACAAGGCGCAGACCTGGGTGTACTCCGAGGAGTACGCGAGCGAGCGCGAACCCGTCCTGGCGGCCCGCGAGGTCGCGGTCGAACTCGGGGCCGAACCCGTCACCACCGGTGTGGGTGCCACCCTGCGCATGCTCGCCGCCGTCGCCAACGCCCGCGCGGTCCTGGAGATCGGGACCGGTGCGGGAGTCTCCGGCCTGTGGCTCCTGGAAGGCATGTCCCCTGAGGGCGTGCTCACCACCATCGACTCGGAGTCGGAGTTCCAGAAGCACGCGCGCAGCGCCTTCCACGCCGCCGGCGTCCCCGGGCACCGCACCCGCCTGATCGCGGGACGGGCCCTGGACGTCCTGCCCCGCATGGCCGCAGGCGGCTACGACATGGTCGTCATCGACGCCGATGTCTCGGAGACCCCTGAGTACCTGGACCATGCACTGCGTGTCCTGCGCCCGGGTGGTGTGGCCGTGGTCGTCCACGCCCTGTGGCACGACAAGGTCGCCGACCCTGCCCAGCGTGACGCCGACACCGTCGTCATGCGCGAGGTCACCCGGGTGCTGGGCGAGACCGAGGAGTTCATTGCGGCTCTCCTGCCCGTCGGGGACGGGGTGGCGGTGGCCGTCAGGCGCTGACTGCGGGTACCTCTCGGGTCACCAGGTGCACCGGCACCTCCGGCAGTGCGGGCAGGAGCTGTGGGAAGAACTCCGGGGATGCCCTGATCCGGCCCAGGTCAGCGATCAGCACCCACAGGTGGGGCTCTCCTCAGGCACGTCGTCCCCGGCGGGATTGGGCCCTTCGTGCAGATCCGGTGAGTCGTGCATGAGGAAGCAGAACGCCACCTCATGGAGCGAATCTTCGCCATGGAGCGAACCTTCGACGCCCTGATCGTCACGCGGACGCACAGGACCCCGGTGGCCCGGGAGGGGGACACCGGGGTCCTGGAAGGAGTGCGCCGGATCAGACTGCCGCGGCGAGTGCCTCTGCAAGTTCGCTGGCCTCTGCGGGTGTCAGCTCGATGACCAGTCGGCCGCCGCCCTCGCTCGGGATGCGCATGACGATGCCGCGTCCCTCCTTGGTGGCCTCCAGTGGTCCGTCACCGGTCCTCGGCTTCATCGCTGCCATGTGCGCGCTCCTCAGTGCCATTCGTGCTCTGCTGCCGGGTCAGAAGTGACTCTGGTCCGGCAGGGGACCACCCCATTCTACCCGCTGGGAGCCACCAGGGGCCCTGTCATCGGCACAGAAGCTCTGCACAGACGCCCCGGAGCCGAGCCCCCTGTCCCGGCGGACACCACACTGCCAGGTGGGTCGCCCTCGTCGACGGATGGCGGTGGAAAGGCGCCGAGTCGCGCGTTTGCCACCGAAGTGAGGCTGTATGGCCCCTCAGCTCGACGAGAAGTCCACGGTTCGGCGCAGAGCCCGCAGCAGGGCTCAACGGGCGCAGCGGAGATCACCGGGCCCGCGACACCACCAGCTCCACGGCCTCCTCCGGGTCGTCGACGATGGTGACCAGGGCGTCATCGCCCGGGGAGACGGTCCCGTCCTCGACCATGGTGGTGCGGATCCAGTCGAAGAGCCCACCCCAGTAGTCGGTGCCCAGCAGGACGATGGGGAAGGACTCGATCTTGTGGGTCTGGACCAGGGTGAGGGCCTCGAAGAGCTCGTCCATGGTGCCGAACCCGCCGGGGAGGACGACGAAGCCCGAGGAGTACTTGACGAACATCGTCTTGCGGGCGAAGAAGTAGCGGAAGTTGATGCCCAGGTTCACCCACTGGTTCATTCCCTGCTCGTGGGGCAGCTCGATGCCCAGCCCCACGGAGGTCCCGCCCGCATCCCAGGCTCCCTTGTTGGCGGCCTCCATCGCGCCGGGCCCACCGCCCGTGATGACCGCGTAGCCGGCCTGGGAGACCAGCTCCCCCACCCGGTGGGCCTCCTCCCAGCGCGGCGATCCCTCAGGGGTGCGCGCCGAACCGAAGACGGAGATCGCGGGACCCACCTCCGCGAGCGCGCCGAAACCCTCGATGAACTCCGCCTGGATGCGCAGCACGCGCCAGGGGTCCTCGTGCAGCCAGTCCGAGGCCGACTGGGGACGCAGCAGACGCGCGTCGGAGGTCTCCTGGGGGATCTGCTTGCCTCGCAGCAGCACGGGGCCGCGGCGGTAGGACTTGCGGTGGTTGGCGGGAGATCCACCGTTGGTGGGGGTCTTCCGGGAGTTCGTGTCGCTCACGCGTGGGTTCCTTCCTCTCCCGCCGCCAGCCATCCCTCCAGGACACCAGCGCAGCGGGTGATCTGCTCGACGGGCAGGTGCTCGTCGACGGTGTGGGCCAGGAGGGGATCCCCCGGCCCGAAGTTCAGCGCGGGAATCCCCAGCGCGGAGAATCGCGCGACATCGGTCCAGCCGTACTTGGGTCCCACCCGCACATCCCCTGCAGCGGCGAGGAACTCCTGGACCAGTTCGGAGTCCAGGCCGGGCCGGGCTCCCTCGGCCAGGTCATCGACCTCCAGGGACGCGTCGGAGCTCTCGAAGACCTGGCGCAGCACCTCCATGGCCTCCTCCCCGTGCTTGGAAGGTGCGAAACGGTAGTTCACGGTCATGGTTGCCGAGTCCGGGATGACATTGTTCGCGCCTCCCCCCCGGATGCCCACCACCGACAGGGACTCGCGGTAGTCCAGACCGTCCACCGTGACCACCGGGTTGCCGAAGGCAGCGATGCGCGCGATGACGGGAGCGGTCTTGTGGATCGCGTTCTCCCCGCGCCAGGCCCGGGCCGAGTGGGCGGCCACGCCCGGGAAATGCGCGATGACACGCAGCGTGCCGTTGCAGCCGCCCTCGACCTGGGCTGCGGTGGGCTCGCCCAGCAGGGCCAGATCGGCGTGTAGCCAGTCGGGATGGCGGTCGCACAGACGCCCCAGGCCGTTGAGTGAGGCGGCCACCTCCTCGTGGTCGTAGAAGACCCAGGTGACATCGTGGCGAGGCTCGGTGAGGGTGGCGGCCAGATGGGCGGCAATGGCCACCCCGCCCTTCATGTCCACACTGCCGCGTCCCACCAGTGTGTCCACACCCTCGCGCGACTCGCGTCGGGACGGGACGTTGCCCGAGATGGGGACCGTGTCAGTGTGGCCGGCGATGACGATCCGCGCGTCGCGCCCCAGGTGGGTGCGCGCGACCACGGCATCCCCGTCACGCAGGACCTCCAGGTGGGGGTGGGCCGACAGTGCCTCCTCCAGGGCATCGACGAGGGCGCCCTCGTCCCCCGAGACGGAGGGGATGTCCACGAGCTGCGCGGTGAGCGCGACCGGATCCGTGAGGTCCAGGGTGGTCATGATGTCCTTCCGGGGAAGTGGAACGCGTGCTCCGTCAGTGCAGGATACGCGCGACCTCGGCGATGCTGCCGGAGATCGAGGGGTAGACGGTGGGGGCGGCGGAGAGCTCGTCGACGGTCATGCGCCTGCGCACCGCCAATGTCAGCGGGAAGACCAGGTCGGAGGCGTGTGGGCCGACGACCACCGCGCCCAGGACCACCCCGGCCTCGGAGGCCACGATCTTCACGAAGCCGTCGGCGACGCCCTGCATCTTCGCGCGCGGATTGCGCGCCAGGGGCAGCTGGGCCACGCGCACAACGCGTCCGGAGCGCTCGGCGGCAGCCTCCGACAGGCCGACCGTGGCGACCTCCGGGGAGGTGAAGACCGCCTGGGCCATCGCGGAGGTGTCGAGGGCCTCCAGCGTGTCCCCCAGGGCGTGCCACATGGCGATGCGTCCCTGCTGGGCGGCCACCGAGGCCAGGGGCAGGACGCCGGTGCAGTCGCCTGCCGCGTAGATGCGGAAGGCGGTGGTGCGAGAGACCCGGTCGACGCGGATGTGGCCCGCGGGGGTGAGTTCCACGCCGGCCTCCTCCAGTCCGAGGTCCTCGGTGTTGGGTACGGCGCCCACGGCCATGAGGCAGTGGGAACCGTGGACCGTGCGTCCGTCGGTCAGCGTCACCTCGACGCCCTCGCCCGTGTTGAGGACCCGGGCGGCGCGGGAGTGGCGCTCGATGCGCATCCCACGGCGGTTGAACACTTCCTCGACGAGTTCCGCGGCGTCCGCGTCCTCCCCGGGCAGGACCCGGTCGCGGGAGGACACGAGGGTGACCCGTGAGCCGAGGGTGAGGAAGGCGCCGGCGAACTCCGCGCCCGTGACGCCCGACCCCACCACCACCAGGTGCTCGGGCACCCGGTCGAGGTCATAGAGCTGGGTCCAGTTGAGGATCCTCTTCCCGTCGGGGCGGGCGTCGGGGAGTTCGCGGGGGCGCGCGCCCGTGGCCACCAGGACGATGTCGGCCTCCACCTCCCGCGAGGCGGGGTCGACCAGGACGCGGCGCCTGCCCTGTGCGCTCATGTCCGGGAGGAGGCGGGCAGAACCGTCCAGGACGTGCACACCGGCGTGCTCGAGCGCGAGACGGATGTCGGAGGACTGGGAGGCGGCGAGGTGGCGCAGACGCGTGTTGACCTGCGCCATGTCCACACCAACTGCACCCGTGCGGATACCGAGCTCACCCGCGGACTCCGTCTGCGCGGCCCATTCCGAGGTGGCGATGAGGGTCTTGGAGGGGACGACATCCGTGAGGACTGCGGATCCCCCGACGCCTCGCCGCTCCACCAGCCAGACGTCGGCGCCCATGCGCGATGCCACTGTGGCCGCCTCGTAGCCACCGGGTCCCCCGCCGATGATGACCACACGCGATCCCGCGCGCACGGGGGAGGCGGAACCCGGACGGCCGGTGTCAGCGGGGTCCGGCCCCGGGAGACCTGCAGCTGGCGAGGGCGGGGCCGTGAGCGCGGGGCCTTGGGGTGGGGTCGGTGCTGCCGGTGGAGGTGGCTGCGTCATACCCCCATGGTGGCAGACCCGAGCCACCTCATGTGGCAGGTGATGTGCGGGTCCTCATGCCTGCCGGGGGGGCGCGGCCGACGCCACGGTGCGGTGAGCAGCTCTCCGGCTCGGCTCGCGTGGACGCCTGGAACAGACCGCCCGC
>JAKECL010000551.1 GCA_030460725.1 Propionibacterium sp. | reverse complement strand
CCAGTGTCACCGAGGCCTTGGTGACGAACAGCCGAGGTGCCCCGTGTGCTGGGCGAGGGAATTCACGGTGGTCATGCGTGGCAGCGCGGACCGCCCCGGATCGGGCGCACGCTGGTGGGCGCGTCGAGGCAGTTGGCCGGTGCGGACGGTGGTGCCAGGCGTTCGACCTCTGCGGGGGCACCGGCCCGGGCGCGGCGCGGGGCGGGGCGAGGGGTCCGCCCCGGTGGGCCGTGCCGGGTGATCCCTCCCCACCACAAGCCCACGGGCCCCGCCTGGAGGGAAGGTTCGTCCCCCAGGCGGAACCCCAGGCCAAGCCACCCCACGCCGCGCCGCCTGGCGGCGTCGGGGACACCTCAGCCGATGGCGGTGAAACGCCCCCGGTGGTGGGTCGGCTTCTCGATCTCGTCGAGGATGGCCAGCGCCAGGTCTGCGGCAGAGATGGTCGAGCGACCCTCGGCGTCATGCAGCAGCACGTCACCGCCGAGCACATACTCGCCCGTGGACGGGGTGTTCAGCCACGCCCCGAAGTCCTGGGGCGGGCTCACGTAGAACCAGTCCAGGGATGCGGGGCTCGCCTTGAGCAGGTCGAAGGCGTGCAGACCCGTCTCGATCTCGGGCTTCACATCTGCAGGGATCTGGTCATGGGACACGTCCCACACGGTGGGTCCGCCCCGGGAGACCAACAGCGAGGATGCGCCGCCCACATAGCCGAGCCGCGTCGGCGTGCCGGCGAGGAGGCCGATCAGCGTCTCCACGATGCCCTCCAGCTTGCCGACCATGTCGCCGCGCGGTGAGAGTGCGACCAGCACCACGTCGCGCCCCTGGGTCACCTCGCGGAGCACGTCGGTGTCCAGGGCCGAGCCCGCCCGGTAGTCGACGCCCTCGATCCTGTCGGCGGGAAGGGTGCGACTCAACGCCGTCACCTCGTGCCCGCGTCGGTGCGCCTCCGCGACGACTGCGCTTCCGGCGTAGCCACTTCCACCCAGTACCGTGATCCGTGCCATGTCATCCTCCGTCCCAGGGGCCCTGTGCCCCACCTGTTCACATGCATCCATCCACAACACCGCACGGGCCTCCTGTGTTCCCAGGACCCGACGCCGATCCCGCAGACGAAGTGGACAGGCCTGGGACTCCGTCGTGCCGAGCACACCACCCGGGGCAGGAGCGTGGGCCTGCGGAACCGGTCTGGATGTCGGGCCTTCGGCTCCGGTCTGGGCCTGCGCCCAGGGGGTCGCACGCGCGGATGAGGGACGAGGCCCTGGAGATGTGGCCCCGTCGCGGGTGCGTCACTAGGGTCGCAGGTGATGAACACCATGCCGCGCACCCGTGTCCCCGGCCGCCCTCGTCGCCCCTCCCCGCTGGGTGGACGCAAGCCCACCAAGACCGACCTCGCCCGATTCGCCACCGACGACCCCGATGCCATCGACGACGTCCTGCCACTGCCCGGCATCCCCCTGCGCCTGCTGATCGTGGGCATCAACCCCGGCCTGTGGACTGCCGCGGTCAACGCTCCCTTCGCCCGCCCCGGCAACCGGTTCTGGCCCTCCCTGCACCGGGCGGGGTTCACCAATGAGGTGGTAGACGCTGCCGTCGGGCTCA
>JAKECL010000082.1 GCA_030460725.1 Propionibacterium sp. | reverse complement strand
GGGGGGGGGCCGTGGGGGGGGCGGTCGGGGGCGGGGGGAAGCGCACCTTCGGCGAGTCTGATGAGCGTCCCCGCGGGGCGGTCCTGGAGGAGGTCCTCGCGGAGGCACTCTCCGAGGCCCGACTCACCTCCCCCGACATCACTGCGGCCTGTGTCGGCATCGCTGCGCCCGTCACGGAACGCGGTGAGATCCCTCCCAACAGTCCCTTCTGGAAGTCCGTGGCAGTGGACCGCGAGAAACTCCAGGAGCTGCACCCCCAGTGGCGCCTCCACGTGGAGAATGACGCCAACCTTGCCGCGCTGGCGGAGATGGGGAGCGGCGACGTCGAGGAGGGCAGCACCTTCCTCACGCTGCTCTCCGGTGAGCGGCTGGGAGCGGGGCTGGTGCTGGAGGGATCCCTGCATCGCGGTGCCCACGGCGCGGCGGGTGAGATGGACTACCTGGAGCAGGTGGTCGGAGTGGGGGGCAGCCACGGCATCGCCTCCCTGGCCCGTATGCTCACCGCTGACGCCCTGCGCGCAGGTCTGCCCACCGCACCGGCTGGCGCCGGCAGTGCCGAAGGACAGGGGGCGGGAGCAGTCCTGGGGGAGGAGATCGATCCCGTGGAGGTCCTGCACGCCGCCGACCGGGGGGACGCCGTCGCCCAGGACGTCGTCGAGCAGATCTCGAAGCGCCTCGCCATCGCGATCTCCACGCTGGGCTACGTCCTGGATCCGGAGCTGGTCGTGATCGCCGGCGGCATCGCGGAGTTCAGCACGTCAGTGTTGAAGGGGGTGCGCCGCGACCTCGCGGACATGGTGACGACCCCACCACGAGTGGTCCTCTCGACGCTGGGACGTGACGTGGTCCTGCTCGGCGCCCTGAAGTCCGCCTCCGACGTGGTCCGAGGGCTCGCCCTGCAGGACGCGCTCTGAGGACACCCCCGGCTCCGGGCACACGGTCGCGGCGCCCTGGGGAGCAGGGAGGGCAGCCTCGCTGCCCCGCCGCGCGTGTACGTGGTCCCTCCACTAGCGTGGACGCGAACCCCGTGCCCGGCACCGGGACCACCCGCCACCCACACATCCCAGGAAGGCGGCGCATGATCCGCTTCGAGGACGCAGGAAAGACCTATCCCGACGGAACCGTCGCGGTGGGACATTTCAGCCATGACATCCCCTCCCACTCCTGCGTGGTCCTGGTGGGGACCTCCGGGTCGGGGAAGACGACCCTGCTGCGCATGGTCAACCGCATGGTCGACCCCACCGGCGGACGGGTCCTCATCGACGGCCACGACGTGGCGGAGCTGGACCCGGTGCAGCTGCGTCGCTCCATCGGCTATGTCATCCAGTCCGGGGGACTGCTGCCCCACCGCACCGTCCTGGACAACGTGGCCACCGTCCCCCTGCTCGAGGGAACCCCCCGGGGCGCCGCCCTCGACCGGGCGCGTGAACTGCTGGAGCTGGTCGGGCTCGATCCTGCACTGGGGGAACGCCACCCCCACCAGCTCTCCGGTGGACAGCAGCAACGCATCGGGGTTGCACGCGCCCTGGCTGCAGATCCGAACATCCTCCTCATGGACGAGCCCTTCGGGGCGGTGGACCCCCTGGTGCGTCGTGACCTCCAGGACGAACTGGCCCGTCTCCAGCGCGACCTCGGCAAGACGATCCTCTTCGTCACCCACGACATCGACGAGGCATTCCGCCTCGGCGACGAGGTCGTGGTGCTGCGCCCCGGTGGTGAGATCGCCCAGGCTGGCACGCCCGACCAGATCCTCTCCCACCCCGCTGACGCCTTCGTCGAGGATTTCATCGGGGCCGGATCTGCCACCCGTACGCTCCACGTGGAGGAACGCTCAGGCACCCGCGTCGTCGTGGACGCCCGGGGGCGGGTCTCGGGGGTGCTCGAACCGTGAACTGGGTGTTGGACAACGTCTCGATGATCGCCTCCCTGCTGGTCTCCCATGTGGTGCAGGCGGGCTCCGCGGTGCTCGCCTCATTCGTCCTGGCGCTCCCACTGGCGCGCCTGGCCGCACGTCACGGCTGGCTCCGCGGTTTCGTCGTCACGGGTTCAGGTCTGCTCTACGCCATCCCCTCCCTGCCCCTGTTCGTCATCCTGCCCCTGGTGTTGGGCACGGGGTTGCGCAGCGTCGTCAACGTTGTCGTCGCGCTCACGCTGTACGGGTTGGCCCTCATGGTCCCCCAGGGCACGGCGGCCTTCCGCAGCGTGGACGGACACCTCCTGGACGCCGCGACAGCCGTGGGATACGGGCCCCGCTCCCTCTTCTACAAGGTGGAGTTGCCCCTGGCGGGACCCGCCCTGTTGGGGGGCCTGAGGGTGGTCTCGATGAGCACCATCGCCTTGGTCACGGTGGGAGGGGTGCTGGGGGTGCCGAGCCTGGGCATGCTCTTCGTCGACGGGTTCCAGCGCGGCATCCCGGCCGAGGTCCTCTCCGGACTGGTCCTCACGGTCCTCCTGGCCCTGGTCGCCGATGCGCTGTTGGTCACCGGGGGCAGACTCACCATGCCCTGGACGCGGGGGGACGGAGGGCGCACCCCATGAACCAGGTCCTCCTCGCACTGCAGTGGATTCTCGACCCCGCCCACTTCGGTGGGCCCTCCGGCGTCCTCGCCCGCACCCTCGAGCACCTGGGACTCACCCTGGCCGGGGTGGGGGTGGCCGCTGTCCTGGCTCTGCCACTGGGACTGTGGGTGGGCCACACGGGACGAGGGCGGGGCCCTGTCATCGCCACGACCGGTGCGGCCCGCGCCGTCCCCACATTGGGTCTCGTCACTCTCTTCGCCCTGGCCCTCGGCATCGGGTTGAGCGCACCACTCCTGGCACTGGTCGTCCTGGCCCTCCCCTCACTGGTGGTGGGTGCGACCTCGGCATGCGGCGCTGCGGGGCGCACGGTGGTGGACGCTGCCCGCGCCCAGGGCATGACCGAGTGGCAGCTGCTCACCCGTGTGGAACTTCCCCTGGGAGCCCCCCTGCTCGTCGCGGGGATTCGGGCTGCCACTCTCCAGGTCGTCTCCACCGCAATGCTGGCCGCCTACGTGGGTGGGGGAGGGCTGGGACGCTTCATCTTCCTGGGACTCAAGACCCAGGACTACCCGCAGATGCTGGCCGGATCCCTGCTGGTCATCCTGCTGGCAGTGGTCCTGGACCTCACGCTTGCCCTGGTACAACGCATGGTCGCCCCTGCCGGAGTGGGCACAACGACCTTCCGGGTCCCGGGGACCATCCGGTCTCTGCCCTCCACATCCACAGCCACATCCGGGCGGGGCGCGACCGCGGCCCTCGCCACCGACACGATGAAAGGACCCCTCCCATGAGACACCACCTGCCAGGTCGCACCCTGCTCGCCCTGTTCCTCCCCGTCCTGGCACTGACAGCGTGCTCCAGTGCGGATCCGACCCGGGACACCACTTCCGGTGCTGTGCCCTCCGGGGGGAGCACGGAGGCGACCACGGTGGTCGTGGGTTCCCAGGCCTACTACTCCAACGAGATCATTGCCGAGATCTTCGCCCAGGCACTGGAGGGTGCGGACCTCACCGTCACGCGGGAGTACCAGATCGGTCAGCGTGAGGTCTACATGCCTGAACTGGAGTCCGGCGCCATCGACGTGATGCCGGAGTACACGGGCAACCTGCTCCAGTACTACGACTCCTCGGCGACCTCCGGCACCCCTGAGGAGGTGGCGCAGGCACTGGCCGACGCCCTGCCCGAGGGACTCCATGCCCTGCCCTTCGCCCAGGCCACCGACCAGGACTCCTTCACTGTGACCCGTGCGTTCGCCCAGGAACATGGGCTGAAGACACTGGCTGACCTCGCCTCGGTCGGAACCCCGCTGAGGATTGCCGCGAACAGTGAGTTCGAGACGCGACCCTACGGACCGCAGGGGCTCAAGTCGGCCTACGGCATCGACGTGGAACTGGTGCCCGTGGAGGACTCGGGTGGGCCGCTGACCGTGAAGGCGCTGACGGACGGAACCGTGCAGCTTGCCGACATCTACTCCTCGGACCCTGCGATCACGGCGAACGACCTGGTGACGCTGGAGGACCCGGAGTCACTGGTGCTGCCCCAGAACGTGGTGCCGATCGTCTCCCCGAGGCTGACCGAGCGGGCGAAGGAAGCGCTGGGACGGGTCACGGATGCCCTCACGACCCACGACCTGATCGCACTGAACACACGCAGTGTGGCGGAACAGAAGACTTCGGCGGAGATCGCGGGTGCCTGGCTGGAGCAGAAGGGACTGGACTGAGCCCGGGGCGGGTCACCCATCGCCAAGGGGTCCTCCCACGCCTGCCTGGGCCGTGGGTGGTACCTGCCCTGCCCGCAGGCTCAACGCGCGGGCATCGCGTCCTGGGCGGGTGCAGTGTGTTCCAGGGGCAGTTCGTCGAGGTCCAGGTGCGGGTTCTCGTCCTGTGTGGCAACCAGTTGGTGGGCCTCGGCCCTCGTCGCGACGGCGGGCATGGAGCCAGGCAGGGGGCGGCGGGCGGACTCGCGCATGAAGCACACGCCCACTCCACCCACCACCGACATCGCGATGATGTAGAAGGCGGGGGACAAGGTGTTGCCTGTGAGCTGCAGGATCGTCTCGATGATGAGCGGTGAGGTGCCGCCGAACAGGGCGACCGCGAAGTTGTAGGAGACCCCCATGGCGCCGTAACGGGCGGCGGTCGGGAAGAGGGCCGGCAGCGCGGAGGCAAGGTTGGAGATGTAGAAGATCACCGGGACTGCCACCAGGGTGAGTCCCGCCAGCGTCGACCAGATCGCTCCGTGGGCCAGAAGCAGGAACGCAGGGACTGACAGGACGACGGCGCTGGCAGAACCGATCCACAGCACGGGGCGGCGGCCGATGCGGTCCGAGAGCCTGCCTGCCAGGGGGATGCAGGCCGCGGTGACGAGCAGCACCGGGATGGTCAGCAGCGTCCCGTGCACCGCGTCATAGCCCAAGGAGTCCGTGAGGTAGGTGGGCATGTAGGAGGTGAGTGCGTAGCTGGACGTGTTGGCGGCTGCCACCAGCATGATGGCGATGAGGATGGGACGCCAGTGTGTGCGCACCAGATCCGCGGTGGAGGAAGGGGCATCTGCCGGGCGGTCGGTCCCTGCCTCCTCCTGGGCGTCGAGCTGGGCCTGGAAGGCGGGGCTCTCCTCGATCTTGGTCCGGAAGTAGACGGCGACCGCGCCCAGGGGCCCGGCCACCAGGAACGGGATGCGCCATGCCCCACCCAGGACCGCCTCGGGTCCCAGACCCAACTGGATGGCGGAGACCACTGCGGCGCCCAGGGCGAAGCCGATGTAGGAGCCTGTGTCGAGGATGGAGGCGAAGAAGCCGCGGCGCTCATCTGGCGCGTACTCGGAGACAAAGGTGGTGGCGCCCGCGTACTCCCCGCCCGTGGAGAATCCCTGGATGAGCTTGAGTACCACCAGCAGCACGGGAGCTGCAGCTCCGATGGCGGCGTAGCTGGGCAGGAGCCCGATCGTGAAGGTGGAGGCGGCCATGAGGATCAGGGTTGCGGCCAGCACCTTCTGACGGCCGACCCTGTCCCCCAGCCCTCCCAGCACGATCCCGCCGATGGGGCGGGCGATGTAGGTGGAGGCGAAGACCCCCAGGGAGAAGATGACCTGGATGGAGGGGGAAGCGGTGGGCAGGAAGACCTGGCCCATCACGACCGCCAGATAGCCGTAGACCCCGACGTCGTACCATTCCATGGCGTTGCCCACGACGGTGCCCGTCACGGCGCGCCTCATCAAGGGTCGGTCAACCACGGTCACATCGGAGACCCTCAGGCGTCTGCGGCCCACATGTGGTCGCCCGAGCCTGTGGGGCGTGCGGGCATGGGAGGTGGACTCGGTCTGACGGTCGCGTGCGCTCATGGGCTCCTCGGGGCCGGTGCGCCACATGCCTCGCAATGGAAGTCGACACTGCCCGATGTCCGGGGGTCGTGCGGGCTGGGACCGCAGGGGCTGGGAATGCCCATTGCCGAGCAGGTCGGCGCGGTCCGTCTGTGCGCTCACCGGACCCTGGAGGCCCGGTGCGTCGCCACGGCGCCGGTGTGGCACCGCTGGTGAGCGACCCATCGACCGTAGCGACCCGGCCATGGGCCTGCAAGATGGCGTGACCCTCCCCACCTGCTCGCATGTGGGCCTTCTCCGGTTCGCATCCCGCCTGGGGAGGAGACGACGGGTGGTCCCGGGGCTCAGGGAGTCCTCACGTCGAGGGTGAGGAGAAAGGGCCCCGACGCGTGACCGCGTGTCGGGCGATCCGTTCGATCTCGGTGCGCACACGCGGGGGAACCTCCTCCACCAGGTCGACGTCGACGCCACCCGCCGCGTCCCTGCGACCAGGCCGTCGGGTCCAGGTTCCCACGATCCGCCCGTCCACCACCACGACGGGTCGGAAGACGCCGTTGCCCCCCGGTGCCAGCCCACGTGTCATGGCGGGTGAGGCCACCAGCGAGCGGTCCGCGTAGCCGAGCACCCACTCGTCGAAGGCCGGCAGCAGCACGACTCCACTGGCAGGTGGGTCGGGCAGGGTGGGCGCATGCCGCACAGCGGAGTCTGCACAGGGGTCCGCATCCTCCACGACGAGGAGGGCCCGAGTCCCGTCCACCTCGACCTCGACCAGTCCCTCGACGCCCGCCAGTGCATGGCGCAGGAGCCTGCGCGGCAGCTTCGACCACCATGCGAGGTCCGCCTCGGTCACAGGTCCCCGCGCCCGCACGTAACGGCCCACCACCTCGACCAACGAGGCCTCGGGGTCCGTGGGTGCGACCGCGGGGGAGAGCGTGAGCAACTGTCCGGTGCCCGCGGGGTCGAAGGCACCCCAATGGACGTGTCCGGCCACCGCCAGGTGCATGAGCAGGTGGTAGCCCACCCCACCTCCCGTGGGGATCGCGCAGGACTCCCAGAGCTCCATCACGCGGGCACGGGGGAGTGGACCGCGGGAGAGTGCCTCGCCCAGCACGTCCCACGCGCGGGCAATGGTGGTGTCGTCGATTCCCAGTCCTGCCCGTCGTGTGGACGTGGCGCGCAGGATGCGGGGGCCGGTGACGTGCAGGAGGGTCGCGAGGTCTCGGGGTGTGGTGGCGAAGAGGGTGCCGCGCATGGGCCAGGAGCGCACCAGCTCACCGCGGTCGAAGGCTTCGCGCACATCCGCCACCGTGGTCCCAGGACGGGCGCGCAGGGCGATGGCCTCCAACACCGCGCCGAGGTTCTGCCCCTGGAGGGCCACCGCCCGCTCCACCACCTGCCCGGGGGTGAGGGCGGAGCCGGTGAGCAGGTGGGAGCGGACGCGCATGCGTCGTGCCGTCGTCGAGGTCAGGGGCGCCGTGTCCATCACTGGGTCTGCCGGGTGGTCAGTGCCTGGGAGTCCCCGGGGTGGGGG
>JAKECL010000081.1 GCA_030460725.1 Propionibacterium sp. | reverse complement strand
TGGACCAGAACCGCCCGGCCCCTTCCGAACGGACCACCTGTGCTCTTCCATCTGGCTTGGACCTATCTGAGGACCCGCCTGGGCGAAGTCCTCGTGACAATCGCCCTGCAGGTGCTCGCGACAGTCGCGGCCCTCTACCTCCCTGACCTCAACGCCCGCATCATCGACGAGGGCGTGGCCCTGGGGGACACGGGCTTCATCTGGCGCATGGGTGCGGCCATGATGGCCGTCACCCTCGCGCAGGCCATTGCCACCGGCTTCGCAGTCTTCCTGGGGGCGCGCATCTCAATGGGCCTGGGTGCCTGGCTGCGCCACCGGATCTTCACCCATGCCCAGGCGTTCTCCGCCCAGGACGTCCACACCTTCGGTGCACCGTCCTTGATCACACGCTCCACGAATGACGTCCAGCAGGTCCAGATGGTCACGCTGATGACCTTCGTCATCATGATCCAGGCCCCGATCATGGGGGTCGGCGGTGTGGTGATGGCGCTGCGTCAGGACGCGTCGCTGTCCCGGCTGCTCCTGATCCTGGTCCCGGTGCTCGCGGTCGTGGTCGGACTGATCATGGTCCGCCTGTCCCCCCTGTTCTCGGTCCAGCAGACCCGCATCGACCACATGAACACGGTCCTGCGCGAGGAGCTCACCGGGATCCGGGTGATCCGGGCATTCGTGCGCCAGCGCTTTGTCCGCCAGCGCTACGACGACGCCAACCATGAGCTGCGCAGCGTCGCACTGAAGATCGGCACACTCTTCGCCCTCATGTTCCCCGCAGTCATGGTGGTCATCTCCGTCTCGAACGTCGCCGTCCTGTGGTTCGGCGGACACCTCATCGATTCCGGGGACATGCAGATCGGTGCGCTCTTCGCCTTCATCAACTACCTGGGGCTGATCTTCCAGGGCGTCATGATGGCCGCGATGATGTTCATCATGGTGCCGCGGGCCAATGTGTCGGCGACCCGCATCCACGCGGTCCTGGACCACGCGCCCTCCGTGGCCGACACCTCCGCCCCCCTCCCCCCACCCGCGGGGCGCTGGACCTTCGCGCTGCGCGGGGTGACGCTGCGGTACCCGGGCGCCGAGGAACCCGTGCTGGAAGGGATCGACCTGGACCTCACCCCCGGCACGACGACGGCCGTCATCGGCTCGACGGCCTCCGGCAAGACGACCCTGGTGAACCTGCTGCCGCGCCTGATGGATCCCACCTCGGGCGCAGTGGAGGCTTCCGGGGTTCCCGTGGACCGCCTGGAGGTCGCAGAACTACGGCGCCACATCGCCATGGTCCCCCAGCACGCCTACCTCTTCTCCGGCACCATCGCCGAGACCGTCTCCGGCGTCCCCGCCCCCGACGCCGCCCAGCGTGAGCGCGTCGAATGGGCACTGCAGGGAGCACAGGCAACCGAGTTCGTCTCGCGTCTGGACGCAGGCATCGACTCCCGTGTGGAGCCGGGCGGCACCAACTTCTCCGGGGGCCAGCGCCAGCGCCTGTCGATCGCACGAGCCCTGTACCGTCGCGCCGACCTCTACGTCTTCGACGACTCCTTCTCCGCACTCGACTACGCCACCGACGCCCGCCTGCGACTGGGCCTGCCGGACTACGTCCAGGGAGGAGCAGTGCTGATCGTCGCCCAACGCGTGGCCACGATCCGCCACGCAGAGACGATCGTCGTCCTGGAGGACGGCAAGGTGGTGGGCCGCGGAACCCACGCCGAACTCATGGAGTCCTCCCAGACCTACCGCGAGATCGTCGCGTCCCAGATGAGCGAGGAGGAGGCAGCATGAGCCACGGACCCGGACCCCGGGGCGGCCGGGGCGTCGCCCCCGGACAGCGCTCGGAGAACTTCGGCCCCAACCTGCGCCGATTGATGGGCGAGTTGCGCCCGGACTGGTTGTTGCTGGTGCTGGCCCTGCTGGCCTCCGCCGCAGGAGTCGTGGCCTCCGTCGCCGCGCCGCGCGTGCTGGGGCACGGCACGGACCTGATCTTCAACGGCGTCATCGGCAAGATGATCGCCCAGGCGCCCTCGAAGGACGCGGCCGTCGCCGCCCTGCGGGCCCAGGGCAACGACAAGATGGCCACGATGCTCCAGGGCATGGACGTCACCCCCGGGCAGGGCATCGACTTCACCGAACTCGCCCGCGTCCTCGTCATCGTGGCCGCCATCTACGTCGCCGCCGCGGTCCTCATGTACATCTCCGGCCTGTTCCTGCGCGTCGTCGTCCAGAACACCGGCTACCGCATGCGCCAGCAGGTCCAGGAGAAGATCGAGCGACTGCCCCTGAGCTACCTGGACCGACACAGCCGCGGCGACCTCATGTCGCGTGTCTCCAACGACGTCGACAACGTCACCCAGGTCATGAACCAGACCCTCTCGCAGTTCTTCCAGTCCATCCTCACCATCATCGGCATCCTGGCCATGATGCTCATGATGTCCTGGGAGCTGACCCTGGTGGCCATGGTCGTCGTGCCGGTCGGCGGGGTGTTCGCCGCAATGCTCATGAAGCGCGCCCAGCCCCAGTTCCGCGAGCAGTGGAAGGCCACCGGCGACGTCTCCGGGGTGGTCGAGGAAGCCATGACCGGCCACGAGGTCGTCGCCCTCTACGGTCTGGAGGATCGTTTCACCGACGAGTTCAACGAGTCGAACACCTCCCTGTACCACTCCTCGTTCAAGGCACAGTTCATCTCCAACCTGGTGATGCCGCTGATGGGCCTGATCTCCAACGCGTCCTACGTCATCGTGGCGGTGGGGGGCGGGATCATGGTGGCGGGCGGCTCCATGTCGCTGGGCCAGGTGCAGGCATTCATCCAGTACTCCCGCCAGTTCACCCAGCCCCTGGGCCAGCTGGCCTCCATGGCCAACTCCCTGCAGTCGGGGGTGGCCTCGGCCGAACGTGTCTTCGAGTTCCTGGACGCGCAGGAGATGGAACCCGACACCGGGGCCACCTCCTTTGCGGATGCTCGTGGGGAGAAAGCGTCACCCGAGCAGGAGGTCGTCCACGGGCGGATCCGGTTCGACCACGTCCGTTTCTCCTACTCCCCGGGCACGGAGATCATCAAGGATCTCTCGCTGGACGTGCAGCCCGGCCAGATGGTCGCCATCATCGGGCCGACCGGCGCCGGCAAGACGACCCTGGTCAACCTGCTGATGCGCTTCTACGAGCTGGACTCGGGCTCCATCAGCATCGACGGGGTGGACATCCGCGATCTCCACAAGGACACGCTGCGCTCCCACACGGGCATGGTGCTGCAGGACACCTGGCTCTTCGAGGGCAGCATCGGGGAGAACATCGCCTTCGGCCGCGAGGGCGCCACGCACGAGGAAGTCGTCGAGGCCGCCCGGGCCACGGCCTCCGACCGTCTGATCCGCCAGCTGCCGCAGGGCTACGACACTCCCATCAGCGACGAGGGCGACACCGTGTCCGCGGGCGAGCGACAGTTGCTGACGATCGCCCGCGCCTTCATCGCCCATCCGGACCTGCTGATCCTGGACGAGGCGACCAGCTCGGTGGACACCCGCACCGAGGTCCTGGTCCAGAAGGCCATGGACCAGCTGCGTCGCGGACGAACTGCCTTCGTCATCGCCCACCGACTCTCCACGATCCGCGACGCGGACCTCATCATGGTGATGGAGGAGGGCGACGTCGTCGAGACCGGTCGGCACGAGGAACTGCTGGCCCGCGGGGGTGCCTACGCCCGCCTGTACCAAGCCCAGTTCGCCGGTCCCGACGGTGAGGAGACCGATGTCGAGGCTCCGGCCCCCGAGCTCCCCGCCGCTCCCGAGCAGGAGGACAGCTCCGGCACCTCGACAGGCACCGACACCGGCACCGGCACCGGCCACTAGTCCTCCCGGCACGTCGGCACACCCGAGCGCGGCCCCCCGGGCCCCCCCCCCCGGGGCCCGCCGCCCCCGCGCGCCCCCCCCCCCCCCCCCCCCCCCCGCCCGCCCCCCCCCCCGGGCGCCCGCGCCGCCCCCGGGGGGCCCCCCCCGCTCCGGCACTCGGACGCACTCGACGACAGACAATGTGGGCGAGCCGCCCATTCCCGCTCTCCGGTGGTCCCGCATCCGCGCAGGTCACAGCCGACCGGCACGTCGGCACACTCCCGGTCGGGTGAGCATTGTCTGTCGCCCATGTCCCAGGACGACCGGGAGTCAGCCGAATGCCCCGGAAATGCACAGGCCCGGTCCCCGGGGCACAGGACAACCAGCCCCGGAAGCGCACGGACACGAGCCCCGGACCACGGACGTCGGGAGTCCACTCGACCCAACGACGGGCATGCACGGCCCACCCCGCCCTAGGCTGGAGCCACCACACACGGAAGGCCCTCCCATGCCCGACTCATCCGAGTCCCATCTCGTCGACATCCCCGCAGTCCCCCTGGCCAGCGGAACTGCCATCCCCCAGTTGGGGTTCGGCACCTACAAGGTCACCCAGGACGTCGTGGACGTGGTCCTCAGTGCCCTGCGACTGGGCTACCGGCACATCGACACCGCGCAGATGTACCACAACGAGGCCGAGGTCGGGCAGGCATGGACCGACTCCGGGCTGGAACGGGAGGAAGTGTTCCTCACCTCCAAGCTCGACAACCCCAACCACGAACCGACCGCGGCCCGCGAGTCCTTCGCGCGGTCCCTGCGCGACCTGCGCACCGACCACGTCGATCTCTTCCTCATCCACTGGCCCCTGCCCATGCACTACGGCGGCGACTTCGTCACCACCTGGAAGGTGCTGGAGGAGTTCCTCGGGGACGGTCGCGCCCGCGCGATCGGGGTCTCGAACTTCGAGCCCCACCACCTGGAGCCGATCCTGGAGCACGCCGATGTGGTCCCCATGGTCAACCAGGTGGAGTCCCACCCGTTCCTGCCCAACCGGGCCGTCCACGACTTCGATGACGAACACGGCATCGTCACGGAGGCGTGGTCCCCGCTGGCACGCGGCCGGGCGGCGACGGACCCCGTGCTCACCGCGATCGGCGAGGAGGTCGGTGCCACCGCCTCCCAGGTCGCGCTGGCCTGGGCGGTGCAGCGCGGCGACGTCATCTTCCCGAAGTCGGTGACCCCGGCGCGGCAGCAGGAGAACCTCGGGGTCCTCGACGTCTCCTTGAGCGCGGCGCAGGTGGCCCGCATCGACGCACTGGACGAGGGCGAGGCCGGCCGCACCGGCAGCCACCCCGACACCCTGGACCGCTTGTGAGGGACCTGCGATGAGGACCCTGCGCCGACTGTTCGTCGTCCTGGTCGTCGTGGCGGTCCTGCTGGTCGTGGCGGACCGCGCGACTGACCATTTCCTGGAGCGCGGCATCGAGGACTCCCTCGCCGCCGCACCCGGAGTGGTGACCCCGGCCCCCGGGTCCGATGTGGACACCTCCGGGGACCCCACTTCCGGACCCGTGCCGACGGGGGACGACGGGAGCAGTGGAGCAGGCGGGAGCAGCGTGTCCGGGGACCTGAGCGTGCAGGTGGAGGGCCTCCCCCTACTCACCCAGCTGCTGGCGGGCGAACTGGACTCCCTGCGGGTCCACCTCCCCGCCTACGACGTGGACACCGAGTACGGGACGCTCCGGGTCAGCGACATCGACGCGCACCTCACCGGCGTGGACACGTCCGCGCCCCACACGACCCGCGACCTCACCGCCACTGCCGCCATCACCACACGGTCGCTCGCGCCCCTGGCCAGCGCGGCCGGGGTGCCCGGGACGCTGACCACGGGTGACGAGGGAGTGACCCTCTCCCTGGACGTGCTCGGTCAGCAGGCGACGGTGACCGTGACCATTTCCCCGGACGAGGGCGGACGCTCATTGGTGCTCACCCCCACCTCGGCCTCTATGGCCGGACTGGACGTCCCCCTGGACCTCGTCCGGGTCGTCGCCGGGGGACTCCCGACGATTCCCCTGGACGGACTGCCCGAGGGCATCCGTGTGACGGAGCTGGGCAGCGGACCCGAGGGGCTCTCGGTGGACCTGATCGGCCAGGAGGTGAGCTTCGGGGAGTTCGCCTCCTGAGACGCCCCACGACTGCAGATGGTGCCAGCGAGAACGCGTCTCGGGGTCGTCCTCGCGGCCGTCACTGCAGCGCATGCCCTCCGACCATCAGTCAGGTCGCGGCACCCGCGCCGGAACACCTGGGCGTTCAGGCGTTCGCGGGTTCCGGCACCGTCCTGGTCCCACCGGACTCGGTGGACTCACCCTCAATGGTGGTCGGCGCGGAGTTGTCGACCGCGACCGAGATCTTGCGGGGCTTGGCGGCCTCGGCAACCGGGATGCTCAGCGTGAGCACGCCATCGCGGTAGGAGGCCTTGATCCCGTCCAGTGCCACACCATTGCCCAGCGTCAGCTGACGGGCGAATGCCCCCGTGGGGCGCTCGTGGCTGAGCCACTGCACGTGCTCACCGGCGTGGGCGGCGCGCTTGGCGCTGATGGTCAGGGTGTGCTCCTCGACATCGATGTCGATCGACGCGGGATCGACACCCGGCAGGTCGAGCTCGGCGACGAACTCGTCGCCGTCCTTGTAGAGGTCGAGCGGCATCCCCGGATTCGCCGGGACCTGACGCAGGACTGAATTGAACACGCGATCGACGTCGCGGAACGGATCGTAACGAGTAGCCATGGTGATCACCTCCGGTTGTCCCGGCCCGGACCCTCCGGACCGGATCACCTGCCCTCTCGGGCTTCAACACTGTTCAGTGTCGCGCGCCTGGGAGATGTCCGCAAGTAGAGTTGAGCGTGTTTCACTCAAGGCTGAACATTGAGCCCACTGGACTCAGTTCCTGGTGGATGTCCGCCCCGGCAACGCGGATCCGCCGGACCGCGACGCCGGCCGGCCACCAGCCACCGCCACCAGCCACCGGCCACCGGCCACCGGCCACCGATGGGACAGCACAGACCGACCCCACCCCGATCGACACCTGGCACACCGGGAACCGACCAACGTGGTCGCCACCCGCGCCGTCCAGGTGCTCCGCCGTCCCAGCTGAGACAGTGCTGCGCAGAGTACGGGTGCGCGATAGCCTCTCCCCCATGTCCGGACTGACTGACCTCGACCACACCCTCGCATCACTGGACGCCAAGCCCCAGGGAACCTACGTCTTCGCCACCGTCGACCCCGTGCCCGAGGGACTCCTCCCGTTCGCCGTCGTCAGGGAGGACGAGGGCACCACGGTCATCGTCGAGGAGGAGGACGCGCGCGCCTTCGGTCTTCCCCTCGACCACACCTTCGCCCGCATCACCCTGGGAGTGCACTCCTCACTGGACTCCATCGGCCTCACCGCCACGATCGCCCAGACGCTGGCCAGCCGGTCCATCGCCTGCAATGTCGTGGCCGGTTTCTACCACGACCACCTCTTCGTCCAGGCCGACCGGGCCTCCGAGGCATGGTCAC
>JAKECL010000550.1 GCA_030460725.1 Propionibacterium sp. | reverse complement strand
GTCACTGCGCCCTGGGCGAAGGGACGTGGACCGGGGGGCGGGTGCGGTGGCACAATACATGGCGGTCCCGGTTCACCCCCGAGCATTCGCGTGGGCACCAGCCCCGGGGGACCCGGCATCCTCGAATTCCTTAAGGAGACACCATGAAGAAGGGGATCCACCCCGAGTACGTCGACACCCTTGTCACGTGCACCTGCGGCAACCAGTTCCACACCCGCTCGACCATCAAGTCGGGCACCATGCGCGTCGACGTGTGCTCGGCGTGCCACCCGTTCTACACGGGCAAGCAGAAGCTGATGGACACGGGCGGCCGCGTCGCCCGCTTCGAGGCACGCTACGGCAAGCGCGTCAAGGCTTCCAAGTAGTCCCGCCGACGTGTAGCAGCACCTGTGGCCCACCCCGGCCACCACACCACACAGGAGGGCCCGCATGGAGTCCCAGGACGAGTTCGGAGCCGTCACCCCGCTGCTCCAGGAGTACGAGCAGGTCCAGGAGGCGTTGGCCGACCCGGACGTCCACTCCGACCGCGCCCGCGCGCGCAGACTGGGGCGTCGCTTCGCCGAACTCGCCCGGGTGGTCGCCGCCCACCGCAGACTCGTGTCGGCCGAGGAGGATCTCGGTGCCGCCCGCGAGCTCGCCGCCGAGGACCCGGCTTTCGCCGCAGAGGTGGGCGCCCTGGAGGCGGAGGCCGCCTCCGCCCACGACGCATTGGTGCAGATCCTGGTGCCCCGTGACCCCGACGACGCCTCCGACGTCATCCTGGAGGTGAAGGCGGGGGAGGGCGGCGAGGAGTCCGCCCTCTTCGCCGCCGACCTCGCCCGGATGTACCACCGGTACGCGGAGACCATGGGGTGGTCCGTCCAGGAGCTCTCCTCGACCCCCACCGAGCTCGGAGGGTTCAAGGACGTCACCCTGGCCATTCGCGCCCGCGGCAACCCCGCCCCCGAGGACGGGGTGTGGGCCCACCTCAAGTACGAGGGTGGCGTGCACCGCGTCCAGCGCATCCCCGTCACCGAGTCCCAGGGGCGGATCCACACCTCCGCCGTCGGCGTCTTCGTCATGCCCGAGGTCGAGTCCGACGACGAGGTCCACATCGACCCCTCCGACCTGCGCATCGACGTCTACCGCTCCTCCGGACCCGGCGGCCAGTCGGTGAACACCACCGACTCCGCCGTGCGCATCACCCACCTGCCCACCGGCATCGTGGTGTCCATGCAGAACGAGAAGTCCCAGCTGCAGAACAAGGATGCCGCCATGCGTGTCCTGGCCTCCCGTCTGGCGGCCGAGGCGCGGGCCAGGCGCGAGGCCGAGGCCTCCGCCCAGAGGCTCTCCCAGGTGCGCACCGTGGACCGCTCCGAGCGCATCCGCACCTACAACTTCCCCGAGAACCGGGTGGCCGACCATCGCACGGGCTTCAAGGCCCACAACCTCGACCAGGTGCTCGACGGGTCACTGGCACCCGTCATCGCCTCGGCCGTGGAGGCCGAGGAGGCCGAGCGTCTGGCGCGGGCCTCCCAGCGATGAGACAACCGCCCCGCACCCCCCGCCCGGGGGCCCCGGGCGCCGCCCACGGCCCCCGGGGACCGAGCGCAGGGGGGGGTGCCGCC
>JAKECL010000549.1 GCA_030460725.1 Propionibacterium sp. | reverse complement strand
CACAGAGGTGAGCGGCAGGTGGAGCGCTGTCTGCACCTTCTGGAGGGCGCGCCCGAACTCCGCGGCGCCGGGGGTGCGGGCAGCGGGGTCCACCACCAATGCCTGGCGCAGTGCCTCCTCCAGGGCGGGAGGTGCGTCGACGCGTCCCAGGGCAGGCAAGCGGCCCGCCTGGACCCGGGTGGCCACCGCGAGGGCGGAGTTGTCACCCAAGGGGTCCTCGAAGGGACTGCGTCCTGTCAGCAATGTCCATGTGGTGGTGGCCAGTGCCCAGACGTCCTGGGTCGGGTGGGCCGCGGTGCCGGCCACCTGTTGCTCCGGGGGAGCCCAGAGCACGGAGAACCCGTCATCGGCCCCATGGGACCGCGACCCTGTGGCCAGCGCGACGCCGAAGTCACCCAGCACGGGCCGCCCGAAGGCATTGAGCATGATGTTCGAGGGTTTGATGTCACGGTGGACCATGGACCTGCGGTGCAGGACTTCGACACCGGCGCAGATGGGGATCATGATCTCCAACACGCGACGCACGGCCAGCGGGTGGGCACGCACCCGCTCCCCGATGTCGACGACCGGGCAGTACTCCATCTCCAGGAGACGCCGACCGTCCGCCGTGGTGCCGACGGCGTACAGGGCCACCACAGCCGGGTGCCCGGAGACCAGCGCCATGGCATCCGCCTCCCTGGTCAGGACGTCGACGCCGCGGCGGTCCAGGGAGGTACGCACGACCTTGACCGCGACGTCACGGGCGGGGACGTCCTGGCGATAGAGGTGGACGTCGGCGAAACCCCCGGCGCCCAGCGCACGCACCCAGTGGTGGCCCGGCAGGTCGGGTCCGGCTCCCGTGGGGACACCCGTGGTCATCGCCGCCTCCTCCCGTGGCTCCCGGTGCTGCGCCGCGCCCGCAGGGAGCGCAGGGAGAGCCGTGTGCGCAGTCGCCTCCATGGTCCCACCGAACGGGCGAGATCTCGACGCAGGTGCTCCTCCTGCTCCCATGCCAGGACGACGTCCCCGGCGCCGGGCCCCTCCTCGGAGAAGGTGGCGGTGTCCACCAGCCGCGCCAGGACGACCGCGGCGGGCAGTCCCTCTGCCCGGTACTGCCACACCGCGGTGGCCTGCCCGGGGGTCGGACCCGAGCCCTGAGCGGTGCCCGCCACCGCACCGCCGTCCCCAGCAGCCCGGTCGGGCCCGTCAGTCCCGTCAGATCCGTCGGACCCGTCGGTGGTCGCCACCGGGGCCCTGCCCGATCGAGCCCTGCGGGTCAATGCGGGTAGCGGGTTCTCCCACTCCTCGCGAGGACCGTGACCAGCCACTTCCGGGTCCTCCCACATGCGGTCGTGGTACTGCGGGTCCTCCCCCGCCTGCCACGGGGAGGTCTCGCCCTCGTCGGTGGGGGGAACCCCGGTGCGCAGGTCGCCGGGCCGGGAGGGGGCGTCGCCCTCGTCGGTGGCGACTGCGCGCTCAGGTCCGCGCCCGGCGTGCCAGAGGGAGGAGGACAGCACCCACGCCGACTCCTGACGCGTGAGATCGGTGGAGATGTGCACGCCTGCGTCGCGCGCCAGGTCCATGATCTCCAACCATGATCCCTCCACCGCGCGCGTGGGATCCTGGTCGTCGCG
>JAKECL010000548.1 GCA_030460725.1 Propionibacterium sp. | reverse complement strand
AGGAGCCGACATGGCCGGAGACACCGTCATCACGATCATCGGCAACCTGACCGCCGATCCTGAGCTGCGTTTCACGCCGAGCGGGGCCGCGGTCGCCGACTTCACGGTGGCATCGACACCGCGCACCTTCGACCGCAATGCGAATGAGTGGAAGGACGGCGAGACCCTCTTCATGCGCTGCAGCGTGTGGCGTGAGGCAGCCGAGAACGTCGCGGAGTCCCTGCGCAAGGGCATGCGGGTCATCGTCCAGGGACGGCTCACCCAGCGTTCCTACGAGACCCGCGAGGGCGAGCGCCGCACCGTGGTGGAGATGCAGGTCGACGAGGTCGGCCCGAGCCTCCGCCGCGCGAAGGCGCAGGTCACCCGCACCACCTCACAGGGTGGTGGCCAGGGCGGCTACAGCCAGGGCGGACAGGGTGGCGGGTACCAGGGCGGACAGGGCAACCAGGGGGGCTACGGCTCCCAGGGTGGCCAGTCCCCCCAGGGTGGCCAGGGCGGGTACAACCAGGGCGGTCGCAGCCAGGGCAACCAGGGCAGCTACAACGCCCCGACAGGTGGGTCGGCCGACGACCCGTGGCGCACCGATGCAGGTGGTGCGACCTCCTTCGGGGACGAGCCACCCTTCTGACATCCACGAGGGCGACGCCCCACGTCCTCCCGGAAACGGGAGGCACGCGCCGTCCTCGTCGACGTCGGCGTCACCGGCAACGCACCACACCACGCTCGTGGACGGGTCCTGACCCGTCCGGATCATCAAGGAGAACATCATGGCGAAGCCCCAACTTCGCAACAAGCCCATCAAGAAGAAGGCCAACCCGTTGCGGGCGGCCAAGATCGACCACATCGACTACAAGGACACCGCACTCCTGCGGAAGTTCATCTCCGATCGTGGGAAGATCCGCGCACGCCGCGTCACCGGGGTGTCCGTGCAGCAGCAGCGCCAGATCGCCAAGGCTGTCAAGAACGCTCGCGAGATGGCGCTCCTGCCCTACTCGTCCACCGGCCGCTGATCGACGGGGAAGGAAGAAGACTCATGGCTACCACCAAGCTCATCCTCACCCACGACGTGACCAACCTCGGCACTGCCGGGGAGGTCGTCGAGGTCAAGAACGGCTACGCCCGCAACTATCTTGTCCCCCGTGGCCTGGCCACCAGGTGGACGAAGGGCGCCCAGAAGCAGATCGACCAGATGGCCGCTGCCCGCCGCAAGCGCGAGATCGCCTCGATCGACGATGCCCGCATCGTGCGCGACACCCTGCAGGACGCTGCCTTCGTGACGGTGTCCGGCAAGGTCGGCACCAACGACCGTCTCTTCGGAGCGATCTCCACCGCGGACATCGCCGAGGCCGTCAAGGCCGACCTGGGACAGTCCATCGACCGCCGCAAGATCGTCGTGCGCACGCCCATCAAGTCGCTGGGCGACCACACGGTGTTCGTCAACCTGCACCCCGAGGTCACCGCGACCCTGAAGGTGCGCGTCGTCGCCAAGTGATCCGACCGACAGTTCCGGGGGCTCTCTGACCCCCTGGAACTGTCCTCCGGACCGAGATGCGGGTGGGGGGGGGGGCGCCCCCGGGGGGGGGGGGCCCCCCCCGCCCCGGGGGCCCCCCCCG
>JAKECL010000547.1 GCA_030460725.1 Propionibacterium sp. | reverse complement strand
ACCCGGCGCCGAACCTCCTGACCTCCCCCACGGGTCCCCAGGGATCCCCGGGACTCCCGCCCTCACCAGCACCCACAGCGCGCGACGCTGACCGGAGCCGGATCGGTGCCGGGTCCCCGCCCACTCCCCCGTCACCGACCCAGGTGGACGGATCCGAAGCGCGCCATGTCATCCATCCGGGCGAGACCCTCGCCGACGCCGCGAACATGGAGCCTGATCCCGAGCGCCGCAAGCTGTTGCTGGTGGGGCACTCGACCGGGGGCCTCATCCTCAGCCTGTGGGTCTCGCGCCATCCCGGGTGGGCTGACGGATTGGTGCTGAACTCCCCGTGGTTGGAGTTCCAGACCCGCAACATCGGGCGTCGCCTGCTGGAGCCGGGGGTGCGGGTGCATGCTGCGCTGGCCCCACAGAACCGCATGGTCAACGTGGACCCGGGCCTCTACACCCGCTCGATCTCCTCCCGTTTCGACGGGGAGTGGGACTACGACCCGACCCTGCGCTCCGACGCGGGGTGGCACGCGACCCCGGCCTGGCTCGCGGCCATCCTGCAGGGCCAGGAGACCGTCGCACAGGGCCTGGGGATCACCGTTCCCGTCCTGGTGCTGCTCAGCGCCTCGTCGAGCCTGCCCCTGGTGTGGAGCGAGGCAGCCATGCGCACCGACACCGTCCTGGACGTCGTCGGGGTGGCCCGCAGGTCCCCCGACCTGGGCAGCCATGTCACCATCGTGCGGGTCGAGGGCGCGCTGCACGACGTCACCCTCTCCGCGGCGCCCGTCCGCAAGGTGGTCCGGACGGAGACCGAGCGCTGGTTCGCCGCCTGCATGGGGCCGCGTCCCACCGCCCGTTCGACATCCCACTGAGCCTGCGCCCCCTTCCGGGGCGGGGCACCGGGCACCGGGCGGCGGGGTCCGGGCACCGGCGGGAATGGATCACCGCTCGACGCGTTGTGGTCCATGGATGCATCCCCATCAACCCCGGGAGGGCCCATGCGCCAACCCGCACTGCCCGGCGGCCACCAGAGCGGGCTCCGGTAGGCCGCGGGGGCGTGGGGGGTCGCCCTCGACGCGGCCGCCGTGCGCGCGGCGGCCCACCGCCTCCTCCAGGAGGTGCCCGACGAGGTCGCACTGGTGGGCCTGCACCCGCGGTGGTTCCGGGCCTCTGACCTGGCCCCCCTGATGAGGCGTGAGGGGAAGGCCGGGTTCGTCGTCACGGACATGACGGACGTCGACGAGTTCCTCCCCGTAGGCGTGAGGCTCCCGGACTCGCCGCTCTACCTGGTGCGCGGTGTCAGCCGTGGCGACGACCTGCGCAATGCCTCCCCGCAGGAGGCACTGCGTGAGTTCGACGCCACCGGACGACGTGGGTTGACCCTGCAGGAGGGCCTCAGCTGGGCACTGACCGATCCCGGGGTGATCGAGCCGAACGCCTGCTTCATGACGATCGCCTCCCGGAAGCAGAAGGGATCCTCACGCGCGGGCGAGCCGGTGTTCGACACCCGCACCCCCGCACTGTGGATCAGCGGAGGAACGGGCCGCGACGGTGCCGAGCATCGCAACGCACCGAAGCTCGGCTGGTGCTGGTGGCGCAACCGCCACACCTGGCTGGGGATCGCCTC
>JAKECL010000080.1 GCA_030460725.1 Propionibacterium sp. | reverse complement strand
GGGGGGGGCGGGGGGGGGGGGCGGGCGCCGGCCCCCCTCCGGTGTTCCCCGTGCGGAGCGGGGTGCGGCACATGGGGCCCGACTTCCGTAGACTGACACCTGCGCGTGCCCGGGAGCACGCGTCCGGGGGCGCGTCCCCGGTCCAGACGTCAGGAGCACCGGTGTCACTCATCGACAAGATCCTCCGTGCAGGCGAGGGCCGCACGCTCAAGAAGCTCGACCGCATCGCCGACCAGGTCGACGCCCTCGGTGAGGACTTCGAGAAGCTCACCGATGAGGAGCTGCGTGCCAAGACGGATGAGTTCAGGGGTCGCCTGGAGGAGGGGGAAACTCTCGACGACCTCCAGGTGGAGGCATTCGCGACGGTGCGCGAGGCCGCGTGGCGCACCCTGCGCCAGCGCCCCTTCCACGTCCAGGTCATGGGTGGGGCTGCCCTGCACCTGGGCAACATCGCCGAGATGAAGACCGGTGAGGGCAAGACCCTGGTCGCCACCATGCCCTCCTACCTGCGGGCGCTGTCGGGCAAGGGCGTCCACGTCGTCACCGTCAACGACTACCTGGCCAAGTACCAGTCCGACCTGATGGGTCGTGTCTACGCCTTCCTCGGCCTGACCACCGGATGTGTGCTCACCGGGCAGGAACCCGCGCAGCGCCGCCAGCAGTACCAGGCCGACATCACCTACGGCACGAACAACGAGTTCGGGTTCGACTACCTGCGTGACAACATGGCCCAGCGCGTGGAGGACATGGTCCAACGCGGGCACAACTACGTGATCGTCGACGAGGTCGACTCCATCCTCATCGACGAGGCCCGCACACCACTCATCATCTCCGGCCCTGCCACGGGCGACGTCAACCGCTGGTACACGGAGTTCGCCCGCATCGCCCGCCTCCTGGAGCGCGACGTGGACTACGAGGTCGACGAGAAGAAGAAGACCATCGGCGTCCTGGAGCCGGGCATCGACAAGGTCGAGGACCAGTTGGGGGTGGAGAACCTCTACGAGGCCGCCAACACCCCGCTCATCGGTTTCCTCAACAACTCCATCCGCGCCAAGGAACTGTTCCACCTGGACAAGGACTACATCGTCGACAAGGGCGAGGTCCTCATCGTGGACGAGCACACGGGCCGCGTCCTGCCTGGGCGCCGCTACAACGAGGGGATGCACCAGGCCATCGAGGCGAAGGAAGGGGTGGAGATCAAGGCCGAGAACCAGACCCTGGCCACCATCACCCTCCAGAACTACTTCCGCCTCTACCCCGAGGGGTCGCGTGCCGGCATGACGGGCACCGCTGAGACCGAGGCCGCGGAGTTCGCCTCGACCTACAAGATCGGCGTCATCCCCATCCCGACCAACCGCCCCATGGTCCGCAAGGATCAGCCCGACCTCGTGTACCCCACCGAGAAGGGCAAGTTCAACGCCATCATCGAGGACATCGTCGAACGCCACGACCAGGGGCAGCCGGTCCTGGTGGGCACCACCTCGGTGGAGAAGTCCGAACTCGTCGCACAGCTCCTGCGTGAGCGCCACGTCCCCCACCAGGTCCTCAACGCCAAGCAGCACGCGCGTGAGGCCCAGGTCGTGGCCATGGCAGGACGCAAGGGCGCGGTGACGGTGGCCACCAACATGGCTGGACGTGGTACCGACATCATGCTCGGCGGCAACTCCGAGTTCATCGCGCAGGCGAACCTGGCGGCACGTGGCCTGGATCCCAAGGAGAACGCCGAGGAGTACCGCGAGGCCTGGCCCGAGGCGCTGGCCGAGGCGGAGGCGGCAGTCGAGGCGGAGCGCGAGGAGGTGCGCGAGGCCGGTGGGCTCTACGTCCTGGGCACCGAACGCCACGAGTCCCGCCGCATCGACAACCAGTTGCGTGGACGCTCCGGGCGTCAGGGAGACCCTGGGGAGTCCCGGTTCTACCTGTCCATGGAGGACGACCTCATGCGGTTGTTCAACTCGGGCATGGCCCAGCGCATCATGGCCTCCGGTGCCTATCCCGAGGACATGCCCCTGGAGTCCAAGGTCGTCTCCCGCTCCATCGCCTCCGCCCAGCACCAGGTGGAGGCCCGCAACTTCGAGATCCGCAAGAACGTCCTCAAGTACGACGACGTCATGACGGGTCAGCGTGAACTGGTCTACGCCCAGCGCCGCCAGGTGCTGGAAGGGGCGGACCTCAAGGACCAGATGACCTGGTTCGCCGAGGGGCTCGTCTCCTCCCTGGTCACCCAGTACACGACGCAGACCTCCGCGATGGAGTGGGACCTCCCGGAGTTGTGGGGTGCGCTGCGCAGCTACTACCCGCCCTCGGTCACCCCCGAGGACCTGGAGGAGGCACACGGCGGTCACGGCTCCCTGACCCGCGAGGATCTCATCTTCGAACTCACCGGGGACATCAAGGCCGTCTATGCCGAGTCCGAACTGGCCCTGGACGCCAACCCCCTGGCCCTCCAGCAACTGGGCGAGGAGCCCATGCGTACCCTGGAGCGCCGTGTCCTCATTGCCACCGTCGACCGACTCTGGCGTGAGCATCTCTACGAGATGGACTACCTCAAGGAGGGCATCGGCCTGAGGGCGATGGGGCAGCGCGATCCGCTCGTCGAGTACAAGGACGAGGGCGCCCAGATGTTCCAGTCCATGATGGAGCGCATCCGCGAGGAGTCCGTGCAGCAGGTGTTCGCCTACTCCCGGCAGTTCGCCCTCGCCCTCGAGAAGGCGGGCGACCTCCAGAGTGCCTCTGCCACGGTCGGGGCGGCGCAGCGCGTCGCAGCCTCTGGCGCCTCCGACACCGAGGCCGACTCGACGGCGACAGCCGAGGGCACACCGGGCCAGCAGGAGGCGACGGAGTCCGATGACGCAGGCTCACGGGCCGCGGCAGCCGAGACCCGGGCGAAGCGCAAGCGTGATTCGGAGTCCCTGGCCCGCGCTGCATCCGTCATGGGCAATGTCGGGCGCGAGCAGCGTCAGACCCGCCTGAACTACACCAGTTCAGAAGGGGAGCAGGGGTCGGCGCCGTCCTCCGGGTCGACGGCTTCCACCAGCTCCGCCTCGAACAGGGCCCAGCGCCGGGCATCGGCGAAGAAGTCGAAGAAGCGCGGCTGAGAGCGCGGGCCGAGACCGCGGGCCGAGGAGTCGGACAGGGCCTGCGGCGACGTGGTCGGCTCCCTCAGGCCACATCCAGTGCAGTGGTGAGCCACCGTCCACGGAAGTCCTCCAGACGCAGCGCAATTGCCCGCGTCCGGGAGCCCGCCCGCACGACCACCGCAACCTCCACGACCCCTTCGCGGATGGGGCACACGTGCGTCGACAGGACGTGGCAGGATCCGGCGACCACCTGGGGCCCTCGGTCCCCGGGGAGCATGGAGGCCAGCAGGTCGTAGAGATCCGGGACCACCCAGCGGCGCAGCTGTGCCAGCGGGCGCAGGCCGTGGAGGATCTCCACCACCCCGCGCGCCAGGCCGCCGGCCCACGCCTCGGGATCTGGGGGAGGCGAGGTGGACAGTGGACGCACGGGGTCCTGTCGCATCCGGTCCTCGAGGTCACGCAGCTCCGCTCGGGGTACGTCGCGGCGCATGTCCCACCGCAGGTGCGCATTCCCGCGGCGGGGACGGTCGAAGGTGTGCCGGGCGCCGGTGAGCATGCTCATGGCCGCCCTCCGGGGATCTCCAGGACCATGCCCGGTCTGATGAGGTGGGGATCCTCACCGATGACACCGGCGTTTGCCGAGTGGATCAGCGGCCACAGGTGCGCGATGGCTGCATCGTCGGCCCCGGGTCCCAGGTGAAGGGCTGCGATCGACCACAGGCTCTCCCCGGGGGCAACCGTGTGGTCCACCTGTGCCCCCGTGTCCGCGAGCTGTGGATCGCACGAACCTGGAGCGCCCCCGGTGAAGGCGTCACAGGGGTCCACACCGGGTGAGGACGGGGAGGTCGGTGGCTCGCCGCCCGTACCAGCCGGGAGAGTCGGGGCGCCCCAGGACAGGTCCTCGGGGACTGCCGGCGCGGGTTCCGGATCGGGTGTCGGCGACGTGGCACCGACGAGGGCGCCGGTGAGGTCCACCGATGGTGAGGCCATGGCGGTCGGGGCCAGGCACAGGACGAGCCCGGTACCCAGGACTGCTGCAGTGCCTCGGCGGGCGAGGATCTCCCGTGACGTCCCCGTCCCGATCCGGGTCAGGACCCCGGCCAGTGCTCGCGCGGCCCCCGGGGGCAGCAGGCGCCCCGTCGCCAGGAAGGCCCCGACCAGGCAGAGCAGGTTCCAGACCAGGAGAGCTGTGGTGCCGATGGCGAGCAGCGTCACCACGACCAACACAGGTTCTCCCCCGGACCAGCCCTCACGGGCCCTGTGGACCAGCAGAGGGATGGTGCCCAGGGCAGCCGGGGAGAGGACGGTGAGGAGCCGGGCTGCCTCGCGGGAGCCAGGGGGGAGCTCACCCTCCGCGGGGGTCCACCGTTGCATGGGCTGTGTGTCATCACGTCGCCCCCGTCGCGTCCTCATCATGACCCTCCTCAATGTCGGAACGTATCAGTTCGTATCGAATCGATGTGGACGAGCATGGACCATCATTGTCATTGCGTCAACCAGGAGTACGACGATGTGGGATGTGTGAGACTTCGACGATGGACCTTGAGCTCTTCCTCGCCGATCTGTCCGGTCGCTTCGACACCCGGCGCCGGCTCGAGATGGACCGTCTGGTCGAGGACCTCACGGATGCGGAACGGGTGGGCGTGACCCTGTCCTCGCGAATGATCGCCATGCGGGGCCGGCACCTCGATGTGCTGCTGCGCGGCGGTGAACGGCTGGGTGGGGTGGTGGTGGACGTCGCGGAGTCGTGGGTTCTGGTGCGGACCGCGGGTGGGGACTCACTGGTGCCGCTGTCGGCCGTGGTGGCGGCCTGGCCGATGGGAGGGGTGGTCGCCGGGGGGCCCGGGCCGGGCGACAGAGTCGGTATCGACCATGTCCTGCGCGAGGCGGCCGGGCTGGGGTTGCCTGTCGTCATCGACCATGACGCAGGGCTGCACACGGGTGTCGTGGTCGCAGTCCTCGCCGACCACTTCGACCTGGACCCCGTGGACCGGTCAGTTCGGGGAGGTGGAGGTGCGGGGTCCGCTGCGATGGACTCGCCGCTGGTCCTCTCGCTGTCGGGGATCCGGCGCGTCCGTCTGCTGGGTCCCCTCGGGTGAGGTCAGGACGTGCTGCTCAGCCCTGCGGGTGGGCGGAGGCGTGTGTGCGGCTGCGGGCCAGCGCGTACTGCTCCTCGATGTAGGTCTCAAGGGCAGTGGCCTCCACGCGCCACACCTTCTTCCCCCCGAGCTGGATCGCGGGCAGCTCGCCGGAGGTCACCAGGGCGCGTGTGGCCGACATCGTCAGGTTCAGGGTCTTCGCGACGTCCGCGAGGGTGAGGAAGCGCTGCGTCATGTGCACATGATGCCACTTGTTGCCGGTCCCTGTCGTGGGATGGGTCTTCTGTGTGGATGCAACAGATGGGGGCGGGTCGTCGCATCCACCACCCGAGGGAGAGGGTTCACATCCGGGCTCTCTTTGTGCATGATGTGTCTGTGGTCACAGTGAAGAGGAGCGTGGTCGCGCAGAAGCGACCCAGGGTGTGGAGGGATCCCAGGTTCATCGTCGGTGTCCTGCTCATCGTCGCATCGGTCCTCGCCTGCACATTGCTGGTGGCACAGGCGCGCGGGGGAACACGGCACTACCAGGTCACGCGTGAGGTGGCCGTGGGAGAAATCCTGGACGGGACGAACACGCGCGCCGCCGAGGTGCGCACTGCCTCCGACGCCTACCTGCCGTGGGGTGACCTGGTGGAGGGAGCCGTGGCGACCCGGTCGATGGCCACCGGGGAGTTGCTGGCCCGAGGAGCCGTGGCGGACCGGTCGGATGCGGGCTACCGCAGGCTCATGGTGACCGTCTCCTCGGGTCTGCCCGACTCGGCGCAGCCGGGCACTGCCATGGAACTGTGGTTCGTCCCCGGTGCGCACGCAGGCGGGGAACGCATGCCCGCCCGTCTGGTCGCACCCGAGGTGGTTCTGGTCCGCATCTCGGAGGCGACGGGCGGACTGGTCTCGCAAGGCGCCACGCGCATCGAGGTGAGACTTCCGGTGTCGGACCTCGCCGAGGTCCTGGAGGCCACGGGCGGGGACGGGGTCCTCACCGCCGTTCCGGTGGGCGGATGAACGCGCGCCTCGGTGTCGCAATCCTGGCCCCGGGAGGCGTGGAAGGGGCTCTGGTCCAGGCCATCGACGCCCAGACGAGTGCCCTGGTGGTCGTGCGTCGGTGCGCCGACCTCGCGGAGGTCCGTGCTGCCGCCGGGGCGGGTCTGGCGCGCCTGGGCGTCATCGACGGGGACGATCCTGACCTCGACGCCATCGCGGTGGAGGACCTCCATCGGGCCGACATGACAGTGGTGGCCCTCACCGGGGAGGTGGGCACCGAGGCGCTGCGCGCCATCGGGGTGGACGCACTGGCGGACCCGGGCGACCGTGAGGCCGTGGTCCGAGCACTGCTGGATCTCGCCGACAGGGCACAGAGGGACCCGTGGGACACCGGTCAGGACAGCACCGCACCGCAGCAGGGAGGAGCGAGCCGCGAAGACCTCGTCCAGTCCCTGCCCCACCACGGGGGTTCTGCCCACGCGGGCGGGCAGCATGTGGACGGGAGGCTGCTCGTGGTGTGGGGGACCTCCGGGGCGCCCGGTCGATCGACCGTGGCACTCAATGTCGCCGCCGCACTGTCCCGGCAGCGCCCTGTGGTCCTGGTCGACGGGGATCTCGCCGCTCCTTCCATTGCCCACATGCTGGGACTGCCGGTGGACGCGCCGGGTGTCGCGGCACTGTCCCGCCTTGCCGCACGCGGCACACTCGGATCGGTCGAGGTGGACCGGGCCCTGGTCCCCGTGAGCGAGAGCCTCCATGTCCTCACCGGTCTTCCCGTCCCCCAGCGATGGAACGAGATCTCCCCGGAGGCGTTGGTGGCCACGCTCCGGGTGCTCGCGGACCGGGGCGCGCTGGTGGTGGTCGACACGGCCTCCGGATCCCTGGACCCGCCCCCCGAGAGGTTGCGACACCGCGCGGGCCGCGATGAGGTGGTCCCCGCCCTGTTGCGGGCTGCGGACACCGCCCTGCTGGTGTGCCGGGGGGATCCGGTGGGGATCAACCGGCTCGCCCTCGCACACGACTGGTGGGAGGAACTGGATGCCTCCGCCGAACCCGCAGTCGTCGTCAACGGCGTGTCCCCCCAGGTCTCCGGGCACAGACCGGCCACCGCGGTCTCCCATGCAGTGGCCACGACGCTGCCGGGTAGACGTGTCCACCTGCTCCCCAGGGATGACTCCGTACCTGCTGCTCTCCTGCGAGCCGCCCCTGTCGTGGACCTCTTCCCCGCCTCCGAGGCCGCGCGGGCC
>JAKECL010000079.1 GCA_030460725.1 Propionibacterium sp. | reverse complement strand
CCTCCGGGACCCGGATCGACTCCCCCACCCAGGATGCGGTGACGGGAGCCTCCGCCCAGCCCAGGGCGACGGGTGAGCAGTCGGCGCTCGCAGACACCGATGCCCTGATCGCTGCCGCAGGGAGGGAATGAACACCGTGAAGATGAAGGACGCAGGTGCGGGCCGACCGTCAGGCAGTGCCGCAGGCACGGGCAATGGCCCCCGGGAGGCGACGGAGGGTCTTGGCGCCACCCGGGTGAGCGTCGTGAATGCCGGGCTGTCACACACCTCCTCCACAGCGCGCCTGGGCCATGCGGTGGTGTCCGCCCTCCAGGAGGAGGCCCGCAACCGGCACAGGTCCCTGGAGGTCGAGGTGGTGGACCTGCGTCCTCTCGCCCGAGGAATCGCGGATGCCCTGACCATGGGCTTCGCCCCACCCGAGCTCCAGCAGGCACTGGACCGTGTCGCCGCGGCGGACGCCCTGGTGGCGCTGACACCCGTCTACCGGGCTTCCTGCTCCGGGCTCTTCAAGTCCTTCTTCGACGTCCTCGACGAGGAGGCCCTACGCGGCACACCCGTCCTGCTGGGCGCCACCGGAGGCACCCCGCGTCATGCCCTGGTCACCGAGACCGCCCTGCGGCCTCTGTTCACCTACCTCCACGCCCCTGCGGTCATGACCGCCCTCTATGCGGCCACCGAGGACTGGGGCGCCAGCGCCGCGGACTCCGGGGGCGAGGCAGGAGCGCGCCTGGCAGCGCGTATCCGCGCGGGCGCAGCAGAGCTCCTGGATGCATCGGCCTCGGCACCGCGTGGAACAGATGCCCAGGTCGAACACGGCTCCCCCGAGGACCAGGGGATCGATGGCTTCCCCGGCTTCACCGACTTCCAGACCCTCCTGCACCGCGGTGGCCTGTCATGACGCAGCCGCCACCCACGCGTGCCACGGCCTGGGAGGCCTACTTCACCACCACCTCACGCCTCTCGGAGCGACTCGAGCGCGAACTCAAGAGGCACTGCTCGCTGAGCCTGGCGGAGTACAACGTGCTCCTGCAGGTCTCCCGTTCCGGGGAGGAGGGGATCCGTCCCGCCACACTGGCCCGCCAGGTGGTGTTCAGCCCGTCGCGTCTGACACACACCCTCCACCGCCTCCAGGAGCGTGGTCTGGTCGAGCGCAGGCGGTGCGAGACCGACGGGCGTGGTGAGGAGATACACCTGAGCGCCCAGGGACGCACCGGGTTCGCAGCAGCTGCAGGACTCCACCGTGACGTGGTCCGACGCCTGGTCCTGGACGATCTGGTCCCAGGCGAGGAGGCGGTACTCGAACGGGTCTTCACACGCATCGCGCACCGCCTGGACGAGGATGCCCGGGGGGCGCGTCCCTAGACGCGCCCCCCGGGCACCAGAACAGCACAGCGGTCGCCAGTGGCCCCGTGGGAAGGCGCAGATGACGGACACATGTCCTGTCCACCCCAGGGGTGGTGGCGGGGACGGAAGCCGTGGGGCCGGCCCCCGCGCACCGGGGATCCACGGCCGGGCACTCAGTTGCCGCTGAATGACCCCTCGACGACACGGGTGTCCACAGCGGACTGCGCGTCGCGGGTCAGGCGGATTCCACGCACGACTCCCACGATGCCGGTGATCAACAGCGAGGCCCCGGCGAAGATGATCAGCCAGACGGTGGACCAGGCCGGAACCGCCAGGACGATGACCCCGGCCAGGATCGAGAGGATCCCGAAGGTGATCGCCCACCCACGCGAGGCCGCGGATCCCGACTCGACCAGTGCCAGGACGCCCTCGACGATCCAGGAGATCCCGACGACGAAGCCGATGACCACCGCCAGGGTGGCGGCGGCGAGGACGGAGTTGCGCACCATGAACACGCCGCCCACCAGGAAGAGGACACCGAAGATCAGGTCGAGCACGCGCAGCCCCACCGAGAGTGCCGGTGTGGACACGGCCAGCAGGATGCGTGCGACACCCAGGACGAGGAAGTAGATGCCCAGGAGGATGGCTGCCACCTGGAGGGACTTGGTGGGCCAGAAGAGCAGCAAGGCTCCGATGACGATGGCTGCGGAAGCCGCGACGAGGACCGCGGAGCGCACGGCGCGCAGGACCGAGGAGGTGAGGAACCCTGCGTCGAGGCGCAACGGATCCGGTGGGGTGTATGAGGTGGACATGCTTCCTCCTGTGTGACGGGACAGGATTGACCGGCGGATGTCGGACGTCCCGCACCCACCCTAGGTTGACATCTCCGTGATCCGAAACATGCCGATCACGACGCGGTCCGCCATCTCGCGGGTCCGGTGCCGATGCGCAGGGCAGCCGGGGCCGTGGAGAGACGTCCCGCCCAGCCCACCGGCCACGCTGTTCGCCCGGGGCTCACCCCGCGTCGTAGCGTTGGGGGCATGGACCCAGCCGACGAGGCACACACCCCCGCCCTGCGCTTCGTCGCCGCGGTGACCCTGGCGGGACTGACTGCCGGTGCGACCGGTTGGTTCTTCGTCCACCTCCTCCACCTCCTGGAGCGGGTGGCCTACGGCATGGCAGACGGCCAGGCGACGTTCCTGGAGGCGGTGGCCTCCACCGATCCCCGCAGGCGCGTGGTCGCACTGGCGCTCGCGGGTCTCATCGGCGGGCTGTCCTGGTTCCTCATCCGTCGCCACGGCCGCCCCATCGTCTCGGTCACCGACGCCGTGGCGGGGTGGCGGATGCCACTGCTGACAACCTTCCTCCACTCCACCACCCAGGTGGTCATCGTCGGTCTGGGGGCAGCCATCGGGCGCGAGACCGCGCCGAGGGAGATGAGCGCCGCGCTGGCGGGGTTCGTGTCCGACCGTCTGGGGCTCACCGCCGAGGACCGTCGCACCATCGTGGCCTGCGGGGCCGGGGCGGGGCTGGCGGCCGTCTACTCCATTCCGCTGTCGGGAGCGGTGTTCGCCCTGGAGATCCTCCTGGTCAACCTGGCCCCACGCTCCGTCTGGTCCGCCCTGGCGGCCTCCGGCATCGCGGTGCTCCTGGCTGACGGGTGGAGCCGACCCGCGCCGTTCTACACGGTCCCCGAGCTGCACCCCACCGCTTCACTGCTGGTGTGGGCCGTGTTGGCCGGGCCGCTGCTGGGTGTCCTCGGACATCTCTTCCACCGGTGCGTCCACCGCTTCGAGATCGACCGGCCCACCGGGGCGGGCCTCCTGGTCACCATGCCGGTGACCTTCACACTGGTGGGACTCGTGGCGGTGTGGGTCCCCAGCGTCCTGGGCAATGGCCAGTCCTCCGCCCAGGTCGCCTTCGACGCCACGCTGGTGGCGCCCCTGGCCCTGATCGTCGTTGCGCGCGCCTGTGCCACGCTGGCCACCATCCGTTCCGGTGCCTGGGGTGGCACCTTGACACCTGCCATCGCACTGGGCGCTGGTCTGGGCGCCCTCACAGGGATCCTCTGGTCCATGGCTTGGCCGGGTACCCAGGTCGCGGCCTTCGCACTGGTCGGGGCTGCGGCCTTCCTCAGTGCCTCCATGCGTGCGCCATTCACCGCCCTGGTCCTGGTCCTGGAGTTCACCCAGCAGGGCGTCCAGATCCTGGTCCCTGCGCTCCTTGCCCTGGCCGGTGCCGTGGCTGCGTCCTCGTGGATGGAGACCCACGCACCGGGCCTCCTGCGCAGGCCCGGACCCCGCGACGCGGGCTGAGCCTCCAGCAGACGGCGGGCCCGGGTCGCCCGGGCTCCCGCCTGTGCCCCCGATCCCACGCGCAGGGCACACACGCTGGGAGCGGGGCCCGTACCCGAAGGTCCGGACCCCGCGCCCTCCGCGGTCCGGCAGGATCCCGGAGTGGATCTCAGCAGCAGCCGGTGGAGACGTTCTCCTCGTCGAAGTCGGCCCTGGCTCGCCAGAACTGGCGAGCGGTCATCGGCTCGTGGTCGGGATGCTCACGCCGGTGACGCTCCACGTAGTGGTCGTAGGCGGATTCACCGGTGAAGTCCCGCCACAGCGCACGCACCGCCGCCAGTTGTTCCCCGGCCCTCTCCCACAGGATCTGCCACTGTGAGGCACCCACCGCGCCGCCGGGCACGGCGGCGCCGCCCTCGTCCCCGACAGGGAGGACGGGAGCGGCACCACACACCCGGGGGTCACCCAACTCAGTGGACACCGTGGTGCTCGGCGTGACCGGGGATCAGGGCGGGGTCACCCACCTGGGCGTACTCCGCGGTCAGCTTCTTGTCGAGCTTCGAGGCCACCAGAGTGCTCGGGGCGAAGAAGTTGGACTCCTGGAAGGGATCCTCGGAGGAGGTGAAGTCCTTCGTGGTCAGCGTCTTCCAGACCCGCACCCCTGCGCACACGAACACGAAGGCGACCGTGAGGGCGAAGACGATCGAGAGAGTGCCCTGGATGAAGGTGTTGCGCACGATGGCATTCTGGATCGCGATCTGCTCGGGGTCGCTGAGGGTCCCCAGCAACTGTCGCGCCTCACGCCACTGCTGCCAGTACCCGACCTTCGCGTCGGTGGAGAAGATCTTCTGCCAGGAAGCCGTGAAGGTGACGGCCGTGTCGAAGACGAAGGGGATCATCGGGATCCACACGTACTTCGTGTAGCCCTTGCGCACGACCATGACCACGCACAGCGCCAGGGCCACCGCGGCGATCAACTGGTTCGCAATGCCGAAGAGCGGGTAGAGGGTCTGGATGCCGCCACGCGGATCCGTCACACCCATCAGCAGCATCGACCCCCAGGCGGCCACGACCAGAGCGGTGGAGAACCAGGCTCCTGCGCGCCAGGACGGATCCCGGAACCTCGGGGCGAACGCACCGATCGCATCGGAGACCTGGAATCGTGCGACACGGGTGACCGCGTCGACGGCGGAGAGGATGAAGAGTGCCTCGAACATGATGGCGAAGTGGTACCAGAAGCCCATCATCGCCCGGCCACCACCGATCTGGTGGAGGATGTGCGCGATGCCCACGGCCAGCGTCGGGGCGCCGCCGGTGCGCGAGGTCACCGAGGGCTCGCCGACGTCCTTGGCGAGCATCGTGAAGGCCTCGGCACCCTCGTAGACCTTGTCATTGCCCGCTTCGTCCCACGAGTCCCACTGGGCCTTGATCGTGTTCCCGTGGACGTCGGTGACACCGAGGTTCTGCACGGCCTGGGCCGTGTACTCAGCGCCTGCATCTGCGTCGGCCTTGACATCCGAGACACTGACACCGGCCAGGTTGGCAACCGTCGCCTCGGAGGTGTTCATGCCGAAGTAGATGCCCTGGTTGAGGGAGACGGCTGCTGCGAGCGCCATGATGGCCACGAAGGACTCCATGAGCATGCCGCCGTAGCCGATCATGCGGACCTGGCTCTCCTTCTGGATCATCTTGGGCGTGGTGCCCGAGGAGACCGTGGCATGCATACCGGAGAGGGCACCGCAGGCGATGGTGATGAAGAGGAAGGGGAAGAGCGTGCCGGCGAAGACCGGCCCGTCGGTGTTGGAGGCGAACTCCGTGATGGCGGGCATCTCCACGACCGGACGCACGATGACGATCCCCAGTGCCAGGACGAGGATGGTCCCCACCTTCATGAAGGTCGAGAGGTAGTCGCGCGGGGTGAGCAGGACCCACACCGGCAGGACCGCGGCGAAGAAGCCGTAGATGACCATGACGATGACCAGCGTCACCTTGGACAGGTGCAGGTAGTCACCGAAGGGCGACTCCGCGACCCAGCGTCCCGCGATGATGACGAACATCAGCACGGCGAAACCCACCAGGGACACCTGCGTGATCTTGCCGGGCTGGACGAACCGCAGCCACAGACCCATGCAGATGGCGATCGGGATGGTGCAGCCCACCGAGAAGACACCCCACGGGGACTCGGCCAGCGCATTGACGCAGACCATGGCGAGAACCGCGAGGACGATCATCAACATGACCAGGACCACGACGGTGGCAATGGTGCCGCCGATCTTCCCGATCTCGTCGATGGCCATCTGCCCCAGTGAGCGCCCGCCACGACGCATCGAGAAGAAGAGGACGAGCATGTCCTGGACCGCACCGGCCAGGCACACGCCGATGATGATCCACAGCGTGCCGGGCAGGTAGCCCATCTGGGCTGCCAGCACGGGACCGACGAGGGGGCCGGCACCTGCGATGGCCGCGAAGTGGTGGCCGTAGAGGACCACCCGGTGGGTCGGGTCGAAGTCCTTGCCGTTGTTGAGGCGTTCCGCCGGCGTCGCATTGCGGTCATCGGGACGCATGATCTTGCGCTGGATGTAGAGCGCGTAGAAGCGGTAGGCGATCGCGTAGGTGCACACCGCGGTGACCACGAACCAGATGGTGTTGACCTCTTCGCCTCGGACGATGGCGAGCATCGTCCATCCGAGGACACCGAGCAGGGTGATGAGCACCCAGATCGCGATCTTCGCGGGCGTCCACTTGGTGTGTGGTTTCACACCGACGGGAACGCCCTCCTTGTTGCGGATGATGAGTTCCTCTTCCTCGGGAGTGTAGGAAGGGAGCTCCTTGACGTGGGTCTCAGCCATGGTGACTCGCTCTGGTGTCGTGGACGGGATGAGGGCTCACCCGTCGCGGCATCGCTCCGGGAGTCGCCGATTGACACTGTAGGGCGTGCCCCGGCCCCAGATGTGGGACTGGTGGCCCGTTTGCACACGACTCGTGCGGCCCCGTGGGGCCCGTCCCTGGTTGACAACATCTCCGCAGGTCAGAAGTCACTCCCGGCGCCGCAGGGAACGATCCTGCGGCACCGGGACACAATGGGAGATGCGTCACGTCCGCCCGGCATCACCCCAGGACGCGGTCCAGCTCCGCAGCGATGGAGGCGCTTCCGCCGACCACGTCCAGGGTGCGGCGCACCGAGCGGCGGTCGGCCAGCAGGGCCGCCAGCAGGGTCGCCACGTCCGCGCGCGGCACCGGGGAGTCGCTCGCCCCGGGCTCAAGGGGTTCACCCAATCGCACGCATCCGGTGGGAGACCCGAAGGACAGGGGGCCGGGACGCAGAATTGTCCAGTCCAGGGAGGTCGCACGCAGGTCCGCGTCCGCCTCGCGCTTGGCCTGCACGTAGGCGCGCCACGACTCATCCGCCTGGGGGCCCGGATCGCGGTCCACCATGGCCGAGAGCTGCAGGAACCTGCGCACCCCGACCATGTCGGCTGCACGCTGGGCCAGGACCGACCCGCCCAGGTCGACAGTGAGCTTGCGGACGGGACCCGATCCTGGCCCCGCACCGGCTGCGAAGACCAGGGCGTCAGCCTCCCGGATCGCCTCCCCCAACTGCTCGGCGCCGGCCACTTCGATGTCCAGGTGCACCGGAATCCCCCCGACGGCCTCGATGTCGGATCCCTGGGCGGGATTGCGCACGATGCCGAGCACACGCGAGCCCGCTGCGGCCAGCAGGCGGGTGAGCAGCAGAGCGACATGTCCATGTCCCCCGACGATGGCGACAGTGGC
>JAKECL010000546.1 GCA_030460725.1 Propionibacterium sp. | reverse complement strand
CGGACTGGCAGATGCGCCGCGAGATGCTGTCCAACCGGGGCACCACCCACTGGGCCGAACTAGCCACCGTCACCGCAACATGACCAGAGGCAGATGATGAGCCGTTGAGTCTTGAGAGGGCAACCCGACCCGCGACGAAGGAGCCGGCCGGGGCGGCAGCCAGGTCAGTGGTCGTCTGGCCAGGGAAACAGGGAGGGCAGGTGGGAGAACGCCAGGGTTTCATCGGGGCCGATCTCGATCCCGGAGTCCTCATGAGACCCGGTCGCGTGGGCGATCGCCGCCAGGACCAGGGCGACCGATTCGCGATCGAGTCCCGAGATGTCCTGCGACAGGTCGACAGCGGGTCCGCCCAGCAGTGACGCGGCGATCCGGACGAGCTTCTGCTCGCTGCCCGACCACGGCTGTGAGGCCTCCAGCAGCACGGCGGTGTCGATCGAGGCGAGATCACCTCGCCGAATGATCCACGGCGCACCGTCGTAGACGACATGGCCTGACCGGATCAGCAGCTCCACACCGGCCTCACTCGGCCAGATACCACGGGCCCAGGCACGCACGTCCTCAGTGATCGACGTCATGGCTTTGAGCCTTCGAGCTTGTCCAGGTGCGCACTAACGGCGTCCTCGACCACTTGAGAAGCAGTCGTGGAGTGCGTCACGGCCCAGAGCTTCACGCGCTGGTGCAGGTCGGGTGCCATCCGGATGGAGACAGTGATCCTTCCGGGTGCTGGGTCGTCCCGGTGGAACGTGTCGGCGACTTTGGTCGGGGTTGCCTTCGTAGGTCTGCTCTTCAGCGCCATGTCAGATCTCCTTCATGATCTCGTCCAGCACGATGTCGTATCCCCATAGCTCCGTTGGGATGGTGCCCACCGCCGAGGCGATGGCCTCACGCAGGGGTATGACAGTATCGAAGTACGACACGTCATCTTTATGTAACTGTGTCTTTACTTCGTTCAATAACGTCGTTCCGGTTCGCGCTTGCGTGATGAGGACTCCCGATAGGCGGTGAGCGGCCGCCGCTACCGTCGCGGCGGTGCGCCAGAGGTCTGCCGATGTGGCCTTGGTGGGAATGATGACGAAGTCGGATGAGTCGATGGCGGCTTGAACCAGACTGCTCTCCCCCGGTGGCGTGTCCACGATAGTGATGACGTCGTCGCTGTGGAGATGCCGCAGGCTGGCCGCGTTGACCGGTTCGACAGTGAACGGGAGCACGGTGCCGTCCTCCTCGGCGGCCCAAACCCATTCGGAGGCAGTGCCCTGAGGGTCCGCGTCAAGGACGCGGACTTGGCGACCAGCACGCGCGGCGGCCGTCGCCAGGAAGATGGCCGAGGTGCTCTTACCTGCACCACCCTTGGTGTTCGCTACTGTAATGATGGACATATGACAATCGTACAGTATGGAGTAATACAACGCAATAGTTATATAACGATGGATTGTCATGATTCTGCCGGGCAGGCAGGGGAGTGGGTGCGGCTGCGGGTCTTGGCGGTCTGTGCTCGCAGATGGACACGGACCGCCGTCAACGCTGCCGTCACACGGCTCCGAGCCGTGTGGTCGGCGAGATACTCCAGGTGGCGATCCTGATCGGCGCGCAGCTGGACTCTGGCGGCTTGCTGCGAAGCGACC
>JAKECL010000078.1 GCA_030460725.1 Propionibacterium sp. | reverse complement strand
GCAGCACGCTCCACCCACGGGTTCCACACCACGGTGTCGGCGGAGCCGTCCTTGTCGATGATGATGTCCCTGCGCAGACGCGGATCATGGAGGACGACGGTCGCGTCGGAGCGGTAGATCCTGTCCGTCTCGCGCACAAAGCTGACCTCGCCCACCTGTGTGCGCCAACGGCCGGGACGCAGCTGGTCGAGATGGTCGGCACCCTCCAGGCCGTCCAGGGTCACGTCCTTGACATCGCCCACCGCGAAGTAGGTGTGCAGCGCCTCCTCGAAGGCATAGGGGTGGTCACCAGTGTTCGTCACGGTCAGGCTGACGACCAGGTCGTCAGTGACGGCGACGCGCAGCAGGGCCCGCATGCAGTGCGGGAAGGTGCCCGGATCCTGCGAGGGGTCGTGCTCCAACAGGAACATCGCCTGCGGCTCGTGACCCGACCCGACCTCCAGGGGGGTCCATCGAGAAGTCCGGGCGAAGCCGTGGGAGGGGGTCAGATCGGCATCGGGGCCGCTGCCGAACCAGGGAAGACACACGGGAATTCCGCCACGGACGGGCATCGAGCCGTCGAACACTGCCGAGGGGGAGGGCCACAGGACCGGTGCCTCGCCGCTGGGGGCCCATTGGAGGACCTGCGCCCCGAAGGGGAGAACCGCCGCTGTCCCGCCGGGTCCGTCCAGGAGGATGCGCTCGTCGAGGATCGTCATGGTTCAAGGCTAGACGCCGGGGCCAGGCGGGGGAACGCCATCGAGGTTCGCCCTGGTCACATGTGGGGGCTCGTCGGGGGCGAGCCGAGTTGAGCCATTCGAAAGGACCTCACGCGAGGGACGTTGGGCCCATGGTGGGGCACCCGGCTCGCACCGGGCGACCCGTCGGCGTCATGAACGGGAGGAGATCCTGAGAACGTGACGCAGTGCTGTCTCGCTCGCCACGATTGGGGCCCGCTGATTTCCCGTCACGGCTCTGGGTGCCGTAAGGTCAAGAAACGGTATTCTGACCGCGTCGTCGGGAGTTGACTGAACCGGGGTTGGGCCTGCCGCCCCCCAGGGGATGCCAGGTCCCGAGGATGACACCGAGTTCCGCGGTCCTGCACACATCTCACGGTGGGTGGGGGACCAGGGGCTCCCTCCGAAAGTAAGATCCCGATGTACCGATACCTGTTCCGGCGCCTGCTGAACTACGTCGTACTGCTGTTCATCGCAGTGACGATCGCGTACCTGCTGGCCGGGTCGTCGCTCGAACCCAAGGCAACATTCGACTGGACGAACCCGAACCTCAACAAGGCTGCCGTCATCGCCCAGCTCACCGACTACAACCTCAACACGGACATCCCGTTGTTCGAGCGTTACAAGATCTGGTTCGAAGGTGTCTTCACCAGCTGGGACTGGGGCATGACCCCGAAGGGTGAGGCAGTCAACACGATCCTCGCCACGCGCATCTGGGTCTCGGTGCGACTGATCACGATTGCCTCCTTCGTCGGCATCCTCGGCGGCGTTGCCCTGGGTGCGTGGACGGCGACCAGACAGTACAAGTTCTCCGACCGGCTGACCTCCATCATCAGCCTGATCATCATCTCGACGCCGACGATCGTCATTGCGACCGTCCTGCAGATCCTGGCGACCCGGTTCAACCAGGGCACCGGCCTGAACTGGTTCGAGTTCATCGGGGAGACCGGTCGCATGGGGAGCTATCCCGGCGCGGAGCTGGTGGACAGGCTCCAACACCTCCTGCTCCCCACCATCTCGATGTCCCTGGGCGGTATCGCGACCTACTCGCGCTACCAGCGCAACCTGATGCTGGACACCCTGGGAGCTGACTACGTGCGCACCGCCCGGGCCAAGGGACTCACCAAGGGCAAGGCCATGCGTCGTCACGCCCTGCGCACGGCCCTGGTGCCCATGGCCACCTACTTCGCCTTCGTGATCGCCACGCTGTTCACGGGAGCTGCGATCACCGAGCAGGTCTACGGGTGGCACGGCATGGGGATCTACTCCGTCACGTCCATCACCGGGCAGGACATCAACGGAACCGTGGCGGTGGTCGCGTTCTCCGCAGCGTGCACCTTCTTCGGGTTGATGCTCTCCGACATCTTCACGGTCGCAGTCGACCCGCGCGTGCGCGTGAGCTGAGAAGGAGGACCACATCATGGCGGACATCAACGCACCCCAGACAGAGGTCGACGTCGCTGCAGGCGACCCATTGGCACCACACGATCCGACGGTGGCACCTCAGCGCCTGAACAGGCGACAGCTCGTCACGCGCAGGTTCCTGCGCAACCGCACGGCAGTCGTGGGCATGGTCGGTTTCGTCCTCATCGTGCTCTTCGCCCTCTTCGGCAATGTGATCGGCAAATGGGAGTACACCCAGGTTGACTCCCATGCCTTCCTGCAGGCGCCTTCCGCCGAGCACTGGTTCGGCACCTCCCAGAACGGGCGCGACATCTACGCGATGACCGTCGAGGGGCTGCGCAAGTCCCTGGTCATCGGCCTGGCGGTCGCGGCAATCCAGACCGTGGTCGCAGCCCTGGTCGGATCTGCGGCCGCATACTTCGGCAAGGTCATCGACAAGACCATCCTGTGGGTCATCGACCTCATGCTGGTGATCCCCTCATTCCTGCTGATCGCCATCATCACGCAGCGCTTCGCGGGATCGAAGGGATCCACCGCGATGTTCATCTTCCTGCTGTCGGCCTTCGGGTGGATGCTGACGGCACGCGTGATCCGCTCCATGACCCTGTCGGTCATCAGCCTCGACTACGTGCGCGCAGCGAAGTACATGTCCGTGCCGTCGTGGACGATCATCGTGCGCCACATCATCCCCAATGTCTCGTCCTACCTGATCATCGACGCCACACTCGGGGTGGTCTCCGCGGTCATGTCAGAGACGGTCCTGTCCTACTTCGGGTTCGGCGTCCAGTCCCCTGAGACCTCCTTGGGCACCCTTCTCGCGGCTGGCCAGCAGATGGCCACCTCCTTCCCCTGGGCCTTCCTGGCCCCCGCCACGGTCCTGACACTCATGCTGGTCTTCATCAACTTCATGGGTGACGGTCTGCGTGACGCGCTGGATCCCTCCTCCAACTCAGGAGGTCGGGCATGACCTCCTCCCAGACCACCACCAACGGCCCCGCCCTCGTGCGTGAGATGCCCGGCAGGCCCGCGTCGACCACAGGAGGCCACCGGTGAGCAGCGATACAACCACCACGTCCCCGTCCGCACCCGTGCCCGCCCGCGGGCGTCGTCACCGCGACGACTCCGACCTGCCGGTGCGCACCCCCGGCGTCCCGGTGCTGGAGGTCGAGGACCTCCACGTCACCTTCCCATCCGAGGACGGCGAGGTGCACGCGGTTCGCGGAGTCTCCTTCTCCCTGGACGCCGGAGAGGTGCTGGGAATCGTCGGTGAGTCGGGGTCGGGCAAGTCCGTGACCTCCATGTCGATCATGGGGCTGCTCGACGAGTCCGCCAATGTCGAGGGTTCCGTGAAGCTCCACGGCGTGGACCTGCTGGGACGCTCGGATGCCTACATGTCCCGTGTGCGAGGCCGCAAGGTCGCGATGGTGTTCCAGGACCCGCTGTCGGCGCTCACACCCGTGTACACCATCGGCGACCAGCTGGTGGAGGCACTGCGCGTGCACACCAGGTACTCCGACCAGGAGGCGACCGCGCGAGCCGTCGAGCTGTTGCGCAAGGTCGGGATCCCGAACCCGGAGGTCCGCTTCAAGTCGTTCCCGCACGAGTTCTCGGGCGGTATGCGTCAGCGCGCCATGATCGCCATGGCCATCGCCAATGACCCCGACCTGATCATCTGCGACGAACCGACGACTGCGCTCGACGTCACCATCCAGGCGCAGATCCTGGAACTGCTCAAGACCGCACAGCGCGAGACCGGTGCGGCCGTCATCATGATCACCCACGATCTCGGTGTCGTGGCGGGGCTGGCCGACAAGGTGGCGGTCATGTACGCGGGCCGCGTGGTCGAGCGCGGGAGTGTCGAGGACATCTTCTACGGCTCCCGCATGCCTTACACCATCGGTCTGCTCGGTGCCCTTCCCCGCCCCGACCAGACCTCGGAGGATGCGCTGGCGACCCTGGAGGGGAACCCGCCTTCCATGCTGGCCCTGCCCACCGGATGCCCCTTCGCCCCACGCTGCCCGATGGCGGTGGACGCCTGCTTGGGTGCTGAGCCGCCGCTGGCGCCCACGGATTCCTACCACGAGACGAGCGACCACCCGACGGAGGTCACGGAGGTCGAGGAACCCCACTTCGCAGCCTGCGTGCGTTCGGGCGACATCGCGCGGGGGAACCTGAGCTTCTCGGACATGTATCCGATTCCCGCCCACATCGACCGGATGGTGGGGCGTCGCAACCGTGAGGACCGCGAGATCGTCCTCTCGGTCGAGGATCTCGTGAAGACCTTCCCCCTCACGAAGGGGGCCGTGTTCAAGCGTCGGGTGGGCACCGTGCACGCCGTGGACGGCATCTCCTTCGAGATCCGCGCCGGGGAGACCATGGGTCTCGTCGGGGAGTCCGGATCCGGGAAGACCACGACGTTGCTGGAGATCCTTGAACTCAAGGCTCCGGAGAACGGTCGCATTGTCGTGCTGGGCAAGGACACGGGATCGATGGGACGCCGCGACCGTGTGCAGACACGGCGCGACCTCCAGGTCGTCTTCCAGGACCCGATGGCTTCCTTGGACCCGCGCATGCCGATCTTCGACATCATTGCCGAACCGCTGAAGTACAACGGCTACTCGAAGAAGCAGGTCGAGGGGCGTGTGCGTGAGCTCATTGAGCTGGTCGGTCTGGAGGCGGCGCACCTCAACCGCTACCCGCGGCACTTCTCCGGAGGGCAGCGCCAGAGGGTGGGCATCGCTCGAGCACTGGCAATGGAGCCGAAGCTCCTGGTCCTCGACGAGCCCGTGTCCGCCCTGGATGTCTCCATCCAGGCTGGCGTGATCAACCTGCTCGACGAGCTGAAGACGAAGTTGGGTCTGTCCTACCTCTTCGTGGCCCACGACCTCTCGGTCATCCGGCACATCGCGGATCGTGTGGCCGTCATGTACCTGGGCAAGCTTGTGGAGATCGGGGACGTCGAGGAGGTCTTCGACCGCCCCAGCCACCCCTACACCCAGGCACTCCTCTCCGCCATCCCCATTCCGGACCCCGCCAAGGAACGGTCCCGTCGGCGCATCCTGCTCCAGGGAGACCTGCCCTCCCCGGCCAACCCCCCTTCGGGCTGTCGCTTCAGGACACGTTGCCCGAAGTTCATCGGTCTCGATCCGGGCGAGCAGCAGAAGTGCATTGACGAGGACCCGGAGCTGAAGGTCCGCTCCGACCAGGCTGCGAACCTGGTGGCGTGCCACTACGCGGAGTCCCTGCACGTCTTCTGATCTTCTCGGACGGACCGGGAGACTTCGGCAGTCGTCCACGTCACACACTGGGCGGACGCGTGTTGCGATTCGGTCGCAACACGGTCCTCGCAGGGTACTGATGGCAGTGCCGATCAGCTCTTGACCTATCCTTGAACAATGGGTCCGGCCCTCGACCCCCAGTCATGGGACGGATCCACCGAACCAATCCCATGGAGGTATCACAATGCGGCACACTTCCCGTGCCCTTGCGGCCGTCGGCGCTGTTGCAGCGCTGGCGCTCACCGGTTGCGCCGGTGGATCCGGGCAGTCCGGACAGTCCGGACAGTCCGGCAGCTCCGCGGAGGGCCTGGCCCTCTCGGATCTCAACATCCAGCCCCGCGACGCTCTGCAGCAGGGCGGTGATCTGCGTCTGACGATCACGTCGATGCCGACCAACTGGAACTACATGCAGCAGGAAGGCACTTCTGTCGACCTGAACCGCATGAACCGCTTCATCGAGCCCGCCAACCTCATCTACAACGCTGACGGCACCTACAAGACGAATCCTGACTACATCGAGAAGATCGATGAGCAGGATCCCACCGACACCACCGGTCAGGTCATCACCCTGACGCTCAACCCGGACTCCAAGTGGAACTCCGGGCGCGCGATCGACTGGGAGGACTACCAGTCCAACTGGAAGGCCTGCAACGGCGACAACGCAGACTTCTACTGCGGCTCCACCGACGGATGGGACCAGATCGCCTCCATCGAGAAGGGCGCCGAGGACAACCAGGTGGTCATCACCTTCAAGTCCTCCTACCCCGACTGGTCGGGCGTCGTCTCCGGTGTCTTCCCCAAGGAGGCCATGGCCGATGCCAAGACCTTCAATGAGGGCTGGAAGGACTACAACAACGACTGGGGTGCAGGCCCCTACGTCATCGACTCGGTCGACACTGCTCAGCAGGTCGTCAAGATGGTCCCGAACCCCAACTGGTGGGGTGACAAGCCGATGCTGGACACCGTGAGCTTCCGGGCCATGGACGCCGCCGCCGCGGCCACAGCATTCGCGAACTCCGAGGTCGATGAGCTCAACGGCATCATCAATGGCGACCAGTACCAGCAGGCTGCCACCCGTTCCGACGCCGAGATCCGTCGCGCCGGTGGACTGCAGTGGCGCCACTTCACCTTCAACTCCGAGTCCGGTGTGCTCCAGGACGTCAAGGTCCGTCAGGCCATCAACAAGGGCATTGATCGCGAGTCCATCGCCAACTCCGACCTCGCGGGCATTCCCGACCTGGTTCCCTCCGAGCTGATGATGGGCAACCACTTCTTCATGCCCGGTCAGGACGGCTACCAGGACAACTCCGCCGATTACGCCTACAACCCCGAGACGGCCGGGTCCGACCTGGACGCGCTGGGCTGGAAGCTGAACGAGACCTCCGGCTACCGCGAGAAGGACGGCCAGACCCTCGAGTTCGACTACGCCATGATGCCTGACGTCCCCACCTCCAAGAACGAGGGCGAGCTGCTGCAGGCCCAGATGAAGGAGATTGGCGTCAAGGTCAACATCAACAACGTCGACTCCGACGCGTTCTTCTCCGACACGGTTCCGGGCGGAAAGTTCGGCGTCACGACCTTCACCTGGCAGGGCACGCCCTACCCGATGCAGAATGTCGGCCAGATCTACGGCTGCGACAACTCCCTGGCCCAGAACGGCGGAATGAACTACTCCCGCTACTGCGACGAGACCGTCAAGTCGCTGATCCCGCAGATTGCGACCGAGCCTGACCACGACAAGCGCGTCGAGCTGGTCAACCAGGCTGACAAGGCCATCTGGGACGCCGTCATGACTGTCCCGATCTACCGTCGCCTTGAGATGACTGCAGTGCCGTCGAACCTCGCCAACTATGGCGCCTTCGGCATGCAGACGGTGCGCGCCGAGGACATCGGCTTCACCAAGTGAGTCACGTCCTGTGATGTGACGACATCAGTGGGGCCCCCCGGGGCGTGGGGCCCCGGGGCCCCCCCAGGGGCCGGGAAGTAAAAAAATAGAACCCCCCGCGCCCCCCGGGGGGCCAGA
>JAKECL010000077.1 GCA_030460725.1 Propionibacterium sp. | reverse complement strand
GGGCACTTAACACTGAGTGCTGAACGTCGGCACTGTGCGCGGGGCGCTCCTGTGGCCGGGGGGGGGCCGGATGCCTGCGGGGGTCGGAACACCCGCGAGCAGGCACTGGGCCCCACCCCGTTCGCAGCGCCATGCGGAGGTGTCCCTGCCGTGCGGAGGTGCCCCTGCCGTGCGGAGATGCCCCTGCGGTGTGCGCCGGGGGTGGGCGGGCAGGGCCGCTAGGATGAGCGGAGTCCGCCTGAACCACTCGATGACGAGGACCGATGACCATCTCCCATCCGTCAGCGCCCCCCGCGGCCTTCCCGCCCGTGTCGCGCGAGGCCCGACGGGCCCGTGGCGCCGTCTTCGCCCTCTTCTTCACCAATGGTGCGCTCTTCGCGAATCTGGTTCCGCGCTATCCGGAGGTCAAGGACACCTTCGGTCTCACCGACCCCGTCTACGGTGCCACCATCGCCCTGTTCCCCTTGGGAGCCATCCTCGCTGGTCCACTGGCGGCCCGGGTGATCAACCGCTACTCATCGGCGCGCACCGCCACCCTGGGGACCGCCTGCATCGGGGTGGCGTTGAGCCTGGTGGGTCTGGTGACCATGTGGCGAGCCTCGATGGGGGCGGACGCTGGCTCCTTGGCCACGCTGGCCTACGTCCTCTTCTCCCTCGCCTTCTTCGTGGGAGGTGCCTCGGACTCGATCACCGACGTCGGCCAGAATGCCCACGGGCTGCGCGTCCAGCGACGCTACGGGCGTTCCATCATCAACTCCTTCCACGGTGGCTGGTCCCTGGGTGCGGTCACCGGCGGGCTCATGGGGTCCCTGGCCGTGGGCCTGGGGATACCCCTGGGCTGGCATCTCCTCGGTGCGGCCCTGGTCTTCATCGCGGTGGGCGTGGGTGCCCAGCACTTCGCCCTGCCCGGTCCGGATTCCGCTGACCGGGAACGCGCCACCGATCAGACTCCTGCAGGGGCGAGCACGTCATCCCCGTCCGCCCACTCTTCCGCCGCCCCAGCCGGGGAGCTGTCCACCGGCTCAGCGGGGCGCGTTGTCGTTCCCCCACCGGGCTCCGAGGATGCTGTTGCCGGGCTCGAAGACGTCCACCCTGCGGGTCCCGCCGCCTCCGGTGCCCCCTGCGCCGTGACCGCGACCTCCACCCGGAACTGGCCGTGGCTGGCCGTCCTTCTCATGCTCACCGTCCTGGCGATCTCGGGCACCGCGGTGGAGGACGTGACCTCCACCTGGTCCACGCTCTACATGCGCGACCACCTCGGTGTGCGCGAGGGCTTCGCTGGACTCGCCTTCGTGACCATGCTGGTGAGTCAGGCCGTCGGACGCCTGACGGGCGATCGTTTCATCGACGCCTGGGGTATGCGCCGCACCGTCCAGGCCGGAGGGGTGCTCGTCCTGGTGGGCACCGGTCTGGCTGCCGCCGTGCCCGAGGTCTGGACGATGCTGGTGGGCATGGTCCTGGCGGGACTGGGCTGCGCGGTGGTGGTGCCGGTGGCCATGAATGCCGCCGACGACGTGCCCGGGATGCGTCCCGGGGTCGGTCTGACGGTGGTCACCTGGCTCATGCGGCTCTCCTTCCTGATGGGGCCGCCACTGGTCGGCCTCCTCATCGAGGCGACCACCCTGCGCTCCGCCGTCCTCCTCATGCCGATCGCGGGGGCGGTGACGGTGCTCAGTGCCGCGGTTCTCGCTCCGCGCAGGGCACGCGAGGACTGACGCCAGCTTCACCCGGGGGTGCCCGTGGGTGCCATCTCTGCCTTCGGGCAGCTGCGCGGCACTGCCCACCCACCCCGCCGGGGGGGACGAGGGCGACCCGGTGTGAGGTCCACAGCCCTCAGATGAGGATGAGGCCGACGATCCACGCCGTCGAGGCCACCAGTGCGGCAACCAGCTCGATGACCACGGAGAGGCCGACCGCCCGCAGTGTGATGACAGTTGCGGGCCAGGCCTGTTCATGGGTGTGCAATCGTGCGAGTTCTGCCAGGTAGACGGCCAAGACCAGGCCGATGATGAAACCGACAACCGGGATCGCGAAGAACCCGACCACGGCGCCGGTCATTCCCCACAACAGCGTGGAGTTGGGGATGCCTGAGCGGACGAGGCGCCTGCCCGGGAGCAGGAACTTCGCCACGGTGGCCGCCAGGAGGACCACCGCGGCCACTGCGAACACGATCCATCCCACGGGCTGGTTCCACACGATCGCCCACACCAGGAGGGCACCGCCGATGACGGGGCCGGAGGGGTAGACCTGGATCACGGCTCCCAGGATTCCGACCAGGATGACGAGGCCGATGAGGATGGTTCCCACTGTTCCCATGGGGCAACGGTAGCTGGGACAGGTGCCCTGTGCGCCCTGCTCCCCGGCCTCCCCGGGCGGCTGTCGAGCCTCGAGTGCCGAGCCTCGCGTGTCGAGTCTGGGGCGGTGGCCCTGGGTGCCGATCCCTGGGGCGGGTGCCGGGTGAATGCCCCGGTGTGGCCTCGGGTCCGGGAGCGTCCTCAGCGACCGTCGAGATCGAGGGTCTCGGTGGGTGCCTCGGAGAAGGGGAGCGGGCCGGTGGGAAGTTCGGGATCGTCGATGTCCGGCCCGCCGATGTCAGGGATGTGCGAGGCGTCCGCAACCGGCGATCCGATCTGCCCGGCGCGGTCCCGGGCCCCCGTGGTGGCGTTCTCGCCGTCATCCTTGCCCTGGGATCGTGGGCGGCGCCCGGGCGAAACACTCGCGGCAGGCTGCGAGGTGGCGGCAGGCCCCGCGCTGGGGGCGTCGGCGGGCGACTGCGTGTCGGTAGCTGACGCGGATGCTCCTCGATCCGGTGAGCCGGGGGAGGGTGCGGTGCGGGTGCGCACCAGTGGTTCATCCCCCAGGTCCTCAGCGAGCTCTGCGAGCATGGCACGTGCGTCCTGGATGACGGACTCGTCCTCGGCGTGCATGCCGTGGGCCAGCCAGCGCGCGACTGCGAGCTCGGAGATCAGCTGGGCGCGGGTCACCAGGTGCAGATCGGTGGCGCGTCGTGACATGGAGTAGGCCTCGTTGAAGCGGTCCAGGAAGTCGTCCGACGCGCGGGCAAGTACCCAGGCGACGTCCTCCGCCGGGTCGCCGACATGCATGGAGGAGAAGCCGCTGACGCCCATGACCGAACCGTCGTTGACGACCACTGAGGTCGATTGCAGGTCGCCGTGGACGGGGGCGGTGCGGAAACGCCACAGGGCGACATCATCCAGGGCGGTCTCCCAGCGGTCCCAGAGGCCACGCGGGATCGCTCCGGTGGTCGCGACCTCGTCGAGGAGGCACTGGTGGCGTTCGCGGCACTCCTGGGCGGTGTAGGTCGGCAGGTCCACACCTGTGCACACCGATTCCGGCAGGTTGTGCAGTGCGGCCAGTGCGCGGCCCAGGGAGGCGGGGAGGACATGTGCGTCAGCGAAGTCCTCCTCGGTCATGAAACGACCACCCATGTCGCGGTGGACCATGACGCGCAGTCCCTCCGGAGTGCGGGTGAAGCCGGCGGGGCGAGGGACGTCGAAGGGCAGGTCCCCGGCGTCGTGGGCACGCGCCAGGCGCTGGAGCACTGCCGTCTGGGACTCCAGGCCCAGTCCGCCCACGGAGTCGTGGGGGCACACCACGGTCCAGCGGTTGCCGGCGGTGTCGATGATGCCGGTGACGGAGACGACCTCGTCGCTGAACTGCGGTGGACGCAGCCCCGTCACTCGCAACCCGGGGACGGCTGCGGTGGCCAGGGCAGCCAACTCCAGGGGGCTCTTCTCAACGCTCACACACCCACGGTACATGCGGGATCGCGGCGGTGCCGCGCGCGGCAGAGGGGTCGCGGCGCACGGCTTGTCCGGATCTCCGCGCCTCCGCCCGGGCACCAGGACATGTGCTCCCACGGCCTCGGGCGTGCCGCTCGCCCAGTCAGTGGGACGTCCTCCGGCGAAGGGACTGGTCGCTCTGGGCTGTGATCTGCACTGATCCGTGTCACCCGTCCACAGACGCAATCTGGGCCTTCCCGGGTGAGCGAGAGGTCAGTAATGTACATCACATGTCGGGGCGGTGGAGTTCCCCTCACGCTCACGCAGATCTGCGGAGAGGAGATGCGGTGCAGGCGCTGGAGATCGACACACGAGAAGCCTGGGTGCGTGAGACGCTCACCCGGCGCGGCATCGACCCGAACACGGACAGCGCCGGAGTTCGCGACGTCGTGGGGGAGGCAGTCGACCGGTTCCCCTCCCCTGACCCAGGAGTGGATCCGGAGCAGGAGATCCGCATGTTGCTGGCCGAAGTCGTCGGCTTCGGTCCACTCCAGCAGTTCCTGGACGACCCATCGGTGGAGGAGGTGTGGCTCAACGAGCCCTCACGCGTGTTCGTTGCGCGTGATGGCGTCCCCGAGCTGACCACCCTCATCCTCGACGACCAGCAGGTCCGTGACCTGGTGGAACGTATGCTCCACCATTCCGGACGGCGTCTTGATCTCTCACTGCCGTTCGTCGACGCGACGCTGAAGGGCGGGGAGCGTCTCCACGTGGTGATCCCACCCGTTGCGGGGCGCCACTGGGCAGTCAACATCCGCAAGCACATCCAGAGGGCACGTGCCCTCTCCGACCTCGTCGAGGTGGGCATGCTGCCGACAGAGGTCGCGCGCTTCCTGGCTGCAGCTGTGGATTCAGGGCTCTCCGTCCTGGTCTCGGGTGCTGCGCAGGCGGGGAAGACGACGTTGCTACGTGCCCTCGCCGGTGAACTGCCACGCGCGCGCAGGGTCATCACGGTGGAAGAGGTGTTCGAGCTTTCCCTGACACAGCGTGACTGTGTCGCGTTGCAGACACGCCCGAGGAACCTGGAGGGCCAGGGGGAGGTCACATTGCGTGACCTGGTGCGGGAGAGCCTGCGCATGAGACCCGAGTGCCTTGTCGTGGGTGAGGTTCGTGGGTCCGAGGCACTGGATCTCCTGCTCGCCCTGAACGCCGGGGTGCCCGGCATGGCGACCCTTCACGCGAACTCTGCCCGCGAGGCCTTGACCAAGCTCTCCCTCCTCCCGCTCCTGGCAGGGGAGAACGTCACAGCGTCCTTCGTCGTGCCGACCTTGGCCTCCTGTATCGACCTCGTCTGTCATGTCCGACGTGACGGCGACGGCAGGCGCGCTGTCTCCGAGATCGCGGCGGTACCCGGGCGTTCTGAGGGATCGAGCATCGAGGTCTCGCACCTGTGGTCCCACGACGGCACGAGACTGCGACGTGGCAACGGTGGCCTGGAGGAGCACGACCGCTTCGCCGCTGCGGGACACGACCTGTCCTGCCTGCTCTCGGAGGTGTCGCCATGAGCGCGGTCGTGGTGGGCCTGTGCCTGGGAAGCGGTGTGGTCCTGGTGCTGGCTGCCCTGGTCGGAATGCCGCCGTGGAAGATGGCCAGGCCTGGATGGTACCTGCGCTGGTCGGACGAGGTCGTGCGCTCAGGTGTGCGGGGCCTGACCCCGCTGCGGCTGGTCGGGGTGTCCGCCGCGATCTCGTCGGCACTGTTCCTGGTGGTGCTGGCCTGGACGGGGACCTGGAGCGTGCCGGGTGCCGTGGCACTCATGGCTCTTCCGGTGCCGGTCTCCGTGGTGCGCTCCCGGGCCCGGCGTCGGGCCCGGGAGGTGCGTGATGTCTGGCCCGATGTCATCGACTCACTGGTGGCCGGGGTACGAGCAGGTGCAGGTCTGCCCGCACTCCTGGCGGACCTGGGGGAGACCGGGCCACCCGTCCTCCGTCACCAGTTCTCACAGTTCGGGGTCGAACACCGGGCCGACGGTCGCTTCGATGTCGCCCTCACCCGGCTCAAGGAACGGCTGTCGGATCCGGTGGCGGACCGCATCATCGAGGCACTGCGCCTGGCACGTGAAGTCGGGGGCTCGGACCTGTCGTTGCTCCTGAGGGACCTGGGTGTCCTCCTGCGTGAGGAGTCACGGGTCCGGGGGGAGTTGGAGGCCCGGCAGTCATGGACCGTCAACGCTGCGAGATTGGGAGTCGTGGCCCCCTGGTTGGTCCTGGTCCTCATCGCCGCACAGGCGCAGGCCGCACGCGCCTACTCCACACCGCAGGGCGTTCTGGTGCTGCTCGGCGGCGCCCTGGCAACGGTTGCCGCCTATCTCCTCATGCGCCGGATCGGCCGACTTCCCACGGAACAGAGGTTCCTGCGATGAGCGACATGGTGTGGGGAGCCATCTGCGGCCTGGGTGTGGGCACCGGGGCTGCGGTTGTCGTCGGAGTGTGGACTGCCCGGCGCCCTGACCTGGCGAGTCGGGTGGTCCAGGGCCGAGCAGGTGGCGCCTCCACTGCGCTCCACCAGCAGATCGCCCAGGACCTCCGCAACCGTCTGGTGGAGGTCGCTGAGGCTCTTGGATCGACCTCGGCCAGCGTGGATCGCCGTCTGGAACTCCTGGGTCGGCCGGGGACCCTCGGTTCCTTCCGGCTCCAGCAGCTCGTCGCTGCTGTGGTGGGAATGGTCGTGGCCTCCACGCTCACGGTCTCCACCGCGGCGGCGGGTCCCGGTGCACTGCTCCTGCTGGTCGTCCTCACCCTCTTCGGCGCGCTCCTGGGGGCGGCGTCGTGGGACCAGGTCCTGGGGATGCGTGCTCGCACCCGTCAGAGGCTCCTGGACATCCAGGTTCCCGATGCCTCCGAACTCATCGCACTGTCGGTCGGGGCGGGGGAGTCGGTCCCGGGAGCCCTGGCAAGGGTGGCGGGTGCATCGAAGTCCTCTCTGGCCCTCGAGCTGGGAGCTGCAGCGGCGGAGATCCGCCTGGGGCGTCCGACCAGCCGTGTGCTCCAGGAACTGGCGATGCGCAACGACTCACCCTCCCTGGACCGGTTGTGCCTCACCCTGGTCACAGCCATCGAGCGGGGCACCCCGCTTGCGGGACTCCTCCACGACCAGGCCCGCGACATCCGAGAGACGTCCCGACAGCGACTCATGGAGGAAGGCGGGCGTCGCGAGATCGCCATGCTGGTGCCCGTCGTCTTCCTGATCCTTCCCGTCACTGTGCTCTTCGCCCTCTACCCGGGGCTGGTGTCCCTGGGTATCGGCCCCTGAAAACCCGTCCCGATCGGCGCAGCTGCCGACGAACCGAGGAGGTCCTCGTGGAAGTTCTCAGAGTTGTCCTGCGCTACCTGCACCAGATGGTGGGTGGCGAGAGCGGTGAGGACCCGGAGCGCGGAGACGTGCCTGGCTGGGTCCTGATCACACTGATGACCGCCGCGCTGGTGGCGGCGATCTGGGCGGTGGCGGGCACACGACTGGTCCAGATCTTCAACGAGGCCATGGACCGTGTGTCGGTGATCTGAGACATGGACACACACCGGAGCCATCCTGAGGAGGGCTCGGAAGTGGTGGCCCACCTGCTCACCCAGGTGCTGGTGGTGCTGGTGGTCCTGGGGGTGCTCCAGACTGCCTTCGCCCTGCACACCCGCAACATCGCCATCTCCGCCGC
>JAKECL010000545.1 GCA_030460725.1 Propionibacterium sp. | reverse complement strand
CCTGCACCGGGGCGAGCCCCGTGACAGGTGCCCCCCACGCGATCTCACGCACACGGGAGCGGGGGTCATGTCCCCCCTGCAGATGGGGGGACAGCACGGAGTCCTCCCCCAGGAGGGACTGCAGACGCAGAGCAGATCTCTCCGCCCTCACATCCCCGTCTCCGCGCCCCCACAGATGTGGCGAGGGCGGGGTGTCGCTGAGGTCGGAGGCGACCAGCCCCACTTGTTCCAGGGCGGAGTCCGGTGCCCCGGCGCCGGGCACGGCAGTGCCCCTGTCCTGGGACCATCCCCTCAGCTGCCAACGCATGCGGTCCACGACCTCGGAGGGGTCGGCGCACTCCACACCCGTCCAGGTCCTCTCGCGCCGTTGCCCGGACTCCGTGAGCATCCACACCTTCAGGGTCGAGGCCGAAACTCCCGTCCTCCACAGCTCCTCGGCCAGTTCCTCGGCCAGGGAACGAAGGCCGATGACCACCCGGTCGATGTCCAGGGCCGGAGGGTCCAGGACCGTGGACACCTCGACGTCCTGGCTGTGCCTGTGCATGGCCCGCGCCGGAAGGTCACCGCCGGTCGACAGCGTCCACAGGACCTCCCCCGCCCGGCCGAAGCGGGTGAGCAGGGAGGGACGCCCCAGCCCCACCAGGTCGGAGCAGGTGTGCACCCCCATCTGGGGAAGCAACTCCAGGGGCGCGGAGACCACCTCACGGAGAGCGGGGGGAACCACCCGCAGCACGGCGTCCAGGGGGAGGTCCGCCAGCAGGGCCGACGTGTCCGCGTCCGGCACGACAAGCCCGCGGTGGGCGGACTCCAGGGCCGCGAGCATACCGGCGGCGATGCCCACCTGGCACTCCGCACCGGTGGCGGACACCACCTCCTCGACCAGGGAATGGGCCAAGGCCTCCTCCGAGCCCGCCCAGCGTGCGGGACCCCGCGCCGGTGCCCAGGCCAGGCCGGGCCTCAGGCAGACGACCCCCGCAGCGACCCCGTCGAAGGCACGGGCCACGGGTTCGAAGGCTGCAGCCTCACGCTGGGGGTCGTGGGGCAGGAGGATGAGCTCAGGACACAGGTACTGGGCAGTGGAGACGGGCATGCCCGCACGCACACCAGCACGCCTGGCCGACACCGTCGCCACAGTTGTGCGTCCCCGCCGGACAGACGCCGCCGGGGAGCCCGGTGGTGTGTCGACCACCAACGAGGTCGTGGGCCAGTCGGGCACCCACAGGACGACGCGGCGGGTGCCGAGGGGCGCGTCACCCACCATCACACGGCCTCCTCACGCGCGGGAATGCCGAGACGGCGATGGGGCCGGGAGATCCCCGGCCAGGCCCGTGAGGTGAGGATGATCCGCCCGTCACGGCGGATGCGTGCCGCCAGGCGTCGCTGTTGGGGGAGGGAGAGGTCAACCTCCTCCATGCAGAGCACGTCGACCCCGTCCAGGAGCGTGGCCACCACGTCCGCAGCCAGGGGGCCAGGATCAGGGACGCTGAGCACACGCGACAGGTCGATCCCCGCCTCCCCGGCCGCCACCCATCCGATGTCGTGGACCCCCACGAAACCTATCCACCCCTGCGCAGGTACGACCCGCGCGGCGGCGCGCAGCAGGGCTCCGGTGCCAGGGGACACCTCCAGGA